>JAKQYG010000089.1 GCA_023356515.1 Trichodesmium sp. MAG_R04
TAAAATATAGCTGCTTGATTAACTCCAAATTTTTCAGATCTGTCTGACAACCCTCGAGTCTGGATTTTGTTTTACATCTTTTTCTAATTCTTTCCAATCTAATTTTATTTGACTACTTTTGTATCAAAACATCAGGACAAGGACGATTATCTTTGATCATAGTTTTAATACCTCTAACATGGCCTTCAATTCTTGATAATCTATTTATCAGACGTTGTAGAGATTCTTCACTATGAACATGAGGATGAGCAGAAGAATGGTGGTTATCTTCAGAATTTAAATCTTTCTGAACTGTATCATTATCTGTCTGTTTTTTTTGTGTGTTAGATATCGCCATGAATTTATTTTATAGTATAATTAATTTATTATTAGCTGTATTATCAAGCTAAACTTACCATATTAGTGTATCAAATATGAATACTATAAGATTGTTAAAATTTTGTCGAATAACTACCAAAATAACGGCTCAATTATTGGCCACTTTTATCATTTTTACTTTTATATTTGCTTGTCTATCAGTAGCACCATCAATGGCAGCTTCAAGGTTATTTAAAGGGTTATCAAATACTCAATTAGTAGCATTGCAAGCTATACCAGAGAATATGAATAGTAGAATTAGCAATAGTTTTGTGACAGAAGCAGTCAATAAAGTTGGCTTAGCTGTAGTAAGAATTGATACAGAAAAACTAATTACTCGCCCAACTAGTCGTTTTTTTGAAGACCCATTTTTTGATCGTTTCTTTGATGAAAATTTAAGGATTCAACCACCTTCACAAGAATTGTTAAAAGCTCAAGGTTCCGGTTTTATTGTTGACTCGAAAGGCATAATTTTAACCAATGCTCATGTAGTAAATGAAGCGGACAAAGTTACCGTCACTTTAAATGATGGGAGAAAATTTATTGGAGAAGTAAAAGGAACAGATGAAGTTACAGATTTAGCAGTAGTTAAAGTGGAGACAAAAAGTGAAATTTTACCAGTAGCAACTTTAGGTGATTCTGATTTGGTACAAGTAGGAGATTGGGCAATAGCAGTAGGAAATCCCCTAGGATTTAATAATACTGTTACTTTAGGAATTATTAGTACCTTAAAACGTCCTAGTTCAGCAGTAGGAATTCCTGATAAGAGATTAGACTTTATTCAAACTGATGCAGCAATTAATCCAGGAAATTCAGGGGGTCCGTTGTTGAATGATAGGGGTGAAGTAATTGGGATTAATACTGCAATTAGAGCTGATGCTATGGGTATTGGGTTTGCTATTCCTATAAACAAAGCAAAAGAAATTAAAGATATATTAGCTCGTGGAGAACAAGTACCTCATCCTTTTATTGGTATTCAGATGATTACTCTAACTCCAGAAATGGCTAAACAAAATAATAGTGACCTCAATTCTGTTTTAAATTTGCCAGAGGTAAAAGGAGTTTTAGTAACGAAAATATTGTCTGGTACTCCAGCAGAAAAATCAGGTATGCGTATAGGAGATGTAATTCTAGAAATTGACAACCAATCAGTAGTTAGTGCTGATCAGTTACAGAGGAAGGTTGAAAATAGTCGTGTAGGGAAGAAATTGCTATTTAAAGTCCTACGAAATAATGAAGAAAAAGAACTATCTGTTGTGAGTGGGCAAATGAATTATTAGTAAAAAAAATGCTAATGACTAAGGAATATCAGCCAAGATTGTTTAAATTGTGATGAAAAAGTCCCCAAACAATTACCCAAAAGAACTCATTCTTGTCAGCACTGCGTTATAGTAATAGACTTTGATGTAAACGCAGCGATAAATATAAAAAACAGGGCGGTAGGGGATTGAGTTCTTAAACCTTATGGAGTTCGGCGCAGTACGGCAACTGCGAGGGGAGAAGCCTACACTATGGGGCCAGCTTAGTCTGAGAGTATGTCACTAACTATTATTCGATCTCCTACATTCAAATCTAATTCTCTGATACGTCCTCCCCGCAGTTCAATAACTTGATCGACTCGCACACCAGATCCATATACAGGGCAAGGATCGGCTAAACAAGGAGGAGCATCAAGAGTGATCGCCTTCACTACACCAAACCTAATAAATATCATATCAAGAGATATTTTGCAATTTTTCATCCAAAAATTAACCTTCCGAGGCGGATCAAAAGAGAATAACATGCCCTGATCGTCAGGTAATTCAGTTCTGTACATCAAGCCTATTGCTTGCTCTTGGAGAGTTTTTGCCACCTCCAAATTAATGATTTGACCAGATATTTCAGCTTGGGCCGTAATCGGTAATTCCTGGCTTTCTTGAAATGCCTGATAAGTTGATGGGTGTTGAGCTTGTGCTTGAATACTAATAGTGTCTGAAATTTTTACAAATATTATTTGTAGCAAGCAGCCAATCAAAACCAGAATTATTACAGACTTA
Organism: Trichodesmium sp. MAG_R04; assembly: GCA_023356515.1. GTDB lineage: Bacteria > Cyanobacteriota > Cyanobacteriia > Cyanobacteriales > Microcoleaceae > Trichodesmium. The sequence goes on from JAKQYG010000089.1 coordinate 2,394, forward strand.
AATAGAGCAAATTTACTACTCATAACAATATCTCAACTTTTGGAACAATAAGACTTCAATAATAAGGTAAATTGCTTAGTATGATTTCCCGAAGATTATAAAAAAATGGGCAGTCCCTATGGTATGGAGATATTTTGTAAGGGATTTATCGAAATTTTTTATCCCTTGCTTTCAACTAAACTTATTAACAATATATACTTTATTACCGTGCTAAATAATAATTTATTACTTTCTTTATTAATTACCCTGGGTCTCTCAGGTACTACTGTTAAGCCTGTGCAAGGACAGGCATTAGTCCCTCATATATTACAACCAAACTCTGCCCAACTAGAGCAGAAAGGTTTAAGTTTAGCTAGAGAAGCCTTACAGTTAGCAAGATTTCAACAGTTTGATTTGGCTTTATCTAGAGCTGAACTCGCTACCGAACTAGCCCCCAATAATCAAGAGGCTTGGGCACTATTAGGCAGTCTTTATATTCAAGCTCAAGAGTTAGAAGAAGGTATTTATGCCTTGAAACAAGCTCAAAAACTAGACCCAAGTAATCCTGATGTTCGGTTTGTTCTTGGTAGAGCTTATTTTCAAATATTTGATTATAAAAACGCTATAGTGGAATTAAGCGAAGGTTTGAAGTTCAAACCTGATAGCCCTGGAGCTTTATTTGATTTGGGTAATGCTTATTATAAGTCTGGTAAATTTAAAAGAGCGATCGCACAATATGAACAAGCTTATAAGCTGGAAAAAAACTTATGGCCTGCAATTAATAATATTGGTTTAGTTCAATATGAGATGGGAAAAGTAGATGATGCTATAGCAAAATGGCGTCAAGCTATTTCTATTGATAGTAAAGCTGCAGAACCAATTCTAGCAATAGCAGTAGCTCTTTATGCTCAAGGGGATAAAAAACAAAGTCTGGCAATGGGAGAAGAAGCACTGCGATTAGATAGAAGATATGGAGATATTGACTATCTTGACCAACATTTGTGGGGTAAGCATTTAATTGAGGATGCGAAAAGATTTCTCGCAACTCCTCGTATTCAACAAACCCTAGCTCAAATAGAAGATTTACCACTGTCTCCCCAGATTTATCCTTGATGGAACAAAGCCGATCATTAATATTGAATATTGTTATACCAATTTCACGAACTTAAACTACACTACTTATCTTGATTAATCTCCAATATTAAGATGTGATGTGTTGCCATACCTAAGGAAATTGCTATTACTTGATGTACTTGGAACCTTTTGTAATAGTAATCTATATTAAGAAAAATTAAGGATTAATAATTTAAGTCAAACTATTAATCCTTAATTCAGTAATAAATTTACTTATTAGGTTGAGGAGTCATCCGCAAATATGACTTGACTTCTGTGTAACCTTTGGGGAATTTTTCTTTTAATACTTCAGGATCTTTTAGAGAAGGAACAATTACACAATCTTCTCCATCTTTCCAATTTACAGGAGTAGCAACTTGATAGTTATCTGTTAGTTGTAAAGAGTCAATTACTCTAAGAATTTCATCAAAGTTTCGGCCTGTACTGGCAGGATAAGTAATAGAAAGGCGGAGCTTTTTCTCAGAGTCGATGATAAAAACTGTACGAATTGTAAGATTATTTAAGGATTTTGGATGAATCATATCGTACAGGTCAGCAACCTTTTTATCTACATCTGCTATAATGGGATAATTAACCGTTGTTTTTTGAGTTTCATTGATATCTTTAATCCAACCTTTGTGAGATTCTGCGTTATCAACACTTAAAGCAATAATTTTAACTCCACGCTTGTCAAATTCTGATTTTAGTCCGGCAACTCTACCTAGTTCCGTTGTGCAAACAGGAGTAAAGTCAGCAGGGTGAGAGAAAAGTACTACCCAACTATCGCCTGCCCAGTCGTAAAAGTTAATTTGTCCTTCAGAAGAATCTTGAGTAAAGTCAGGTACCTTGTCACCTAGTCTTAAAGTCATAGCCTAATTTCCCACTATATTATTTGGAGTACACAATTCCATAATAATTTCATCTTATAATGATTTAATCTTTTAACTTTAGATATTCTTAAAAATTAGATTAAGAATTAATTAGGGTTTGCTGAAAAAGTCTTTTTCAGGAGTAGAAAACCCACCCCTAAAATCTCCCAGGATGAGAAGTAGAGACGTTGCATGCAACGTCCCTAAAGAGCAACGGGGAATTCCTAGAGAAGGTAGTAGGATATATTTGTCCATTGATTTTTCTACCATGGGAGCGCCCAAAATACTAAATTTTTGGGCTCTCAAGACCGCAAACCAGACACTTTTTTTGAGTTTGAAAATGGTAAAACCTTTGTTTTTCAAAACTTTTAGCTTTCAATCAGTAAGCCTAAATTAAATTAGGTTGAGTTTAACATTATCCAATTTGTGTTTGACTAGCTGTGTTTCAACTTCTTTTCTTTTTGACATTCTTCCTGGCCCAAAGGCGGAGGTGCTGATACTTTAAACGCCCATGTTTTTGTTTTTACTCCTATTACGCAAAAATTCTCCAACAATTGCTATTCCTCCTGAAGCTATCATTAAAATTACACTCAGAGCATTAATATCAGGTTTTACCCCTGTACGAATTCGACTAAAAATTTCCATTGGTAATGTTGTCGCTCCACTCCCAGAAGTAAAACTAGCAATTAAAAAATCATCCATACTTAGTACAAAAGCTAGTAGACACCCAGACATAATTCCTGGTAATAATTGAGGCAATAATATTTTAATAAAAGCTTCTACATGTGTTGCTCCTAAATCTAGGGCAGCTTCCTCTAAATTGGGGTCTAGGTTTGCTAATCTTGTGGAGACAACTAGACCTACATAGGCTAAACAAAAAACGATATGAGCTGCAATAATTGTCCATAAACTTAATCTAATTGCCAATGCAGCTAAAAATACTAAGGTAGCTACAGCGATCGCTATATCAGGAATAATTAATGGCAAATAAGAAATACCTAGGTATAGCGACCTACCACGAAACTTATATTTTGCCAAACCTACTGCCATTAAAGTACCTATAACTGCTGAAACAGCTACAGCCAAAAAAGCTACAGTTAAACTATTTTGGAGAGCAGTTAAAATCCTAGTATCTTGAAAAAGTTTGACATACCATTGCAGAGTAAAACCCTCCCATCCTGCACTATATTTAGATTTGTTGAAACTATAAAAAGTTAGGACAAAAATTGGCAAGTACATAAATAAAAACATTAAAACTGTAAATATTACCTGCCAAGAAATTTGAAGTTTAGGTTTAGACATATCTATTAGAATATCATCTTCTGGATTGATTGTCATCTTTAACTCGTTAGTTAATCTTTATTTTTTGTTTATAGGGCAAAGAGTCAAGTAGGATAGAGGAAGTTTTTATGTAAGCATAAGCATTTAGCTATTACTAGTAATTTTAATGAATTAAGCAAGCATTTGTTTGACTTTTACTACATTTTTAACCACAGAATTACTGATGACTGAAATGACTTTATTTAGAGAGCCTACCATCACCAAATTTTAGTAAAAGAGCGATCGCTATACTTACTCCTAAAATCAAAACCATACTCAAAGACGAACCAAAACCCCAATTTTGAGTTGCTCCTAAAAACTGGTTATAAATTAATCGAGCAGCAGTCATACTTGAAGCACCACCCAATAATTCTGGGTCAACAAAATCTCCCAAAGAACTAATAAAAACCAATAAAGAACCTGCAGTAATACCAGGTAAACTTTGGGGAACTGTCACCCTCCAAAAAGTTTGAATAGGAGTAGCACCTAAATCAGACGATACCTCTAATAATCTTCGGTCTAATTTTTCTAAAGAAGCATAAAGAACCGTTACAATATAAGGTAAATAACTATAACTCATACCAATCAAAACTGCTGGAGTTCGATTCAATAATTCCAAAGATGGTAATCCAATAATTCCAATAACTGAATTTAATACCCCAGTAGGTCGTAAAATTGTAATCCAAGCATAAGAACGTAACAAAGATGAAGTCCAAAGTGGTAAAACAAAACCCAATAAAATTATATTTCGCCACTGCTTCGGTGACATCAAAGCAATCCAATAAGCGACAGGAAACCCTAACAATAGGCATAAAATTGTTGTACCTGTAGCAAAATATATTGAACGCCAAATTACTTTTAAATTCAAGGATTCAAAAACTCGTAAATAGTTACCGATGCCATCAGGGTTTACTAAATCTCCTGGTCGAATATTTTCTACTAAACTCAGCTCAAAAATTACTAAGGTTGGCAATAATAATAAAAATAGTAACCATAAACCTGCCGGACCTAGTAAAACTAAAGGACCTAAAATTTTAGTAAATATTTGACTTATATTATTTTTTGAGTGAGAATTAAGGAAAGCTGGAGAATATGGTTTATTAGGTGTAGTCATATCAGTTATCAGTTATCAGTTATCATTTATTAGCTCAAGTTAAAACTATTGACTGTATATATTGTGCTTAAGGCTTTACTTAGACTTTAATAAGTGAACTTTCCCAACGCTGACGCAAATGTACAGCGTGGGCGACAACCCATAGACCAAAATAGTAGTAGATTTCTTATGTCCTTCTATTACTAAGACTAATAGTTTGGTGATAGGCTTGATCCTGCATTCCACTGGTCAAAATTTGTAGTCCCTCATCTTTCAATTATTCACTTCTTAATTGAGTCCAATATCTTTCATAAACTTCTTCATATTTACCTAGTGGAGCTAAACTTTCGCACTTTTCAATAACTGATTCTGGAGGAAATAAAGTAGGGTCTTCTTTTAGTTCTTCTGGTAATATCTGATAGGCTGTACGAGAAGATGTGGTAAAACTGAGTCTTTCCACAATTTGGGCTGCTATATCTGGCTGTAACATAAAGTTAATCCATTGATAAGCACCATATGGGTTAGGAGCATTTTTTGGAATTACTAATGTATCTGTCCATAGAGAGGAACCGCTGCGTGGGGTGACATATTCTAAATCTTCATTTTCTGGTTTAATTTCTGCAGCATCAGAAGAATAACACATAGCAATTAACAAATCTTCTACTAAAATTTGAGACCGCCAACCATCTGTAGTAAAGGAAGCGATCGCTGGTCTGAGTATGAGTAACTCTTCATAAGCTTGCTTAATATTTTCTACATTGGTAGAGTTGTAAGAATATCCTAATTTTCTTAAAGCACACCCTATTACTTCTCGCACATCATTTACTAAAGTCATCCGTTTCAATACTAAATCTCGATTTTCCCAGAGATATTCCCAGTCAGTAGGTGGAGTAGATAATAATTTGCTATTGTAAATTAAACCAGTAGTCCCCCAACTTATGGGTACGCTATAGGTATTACCAGGATCGTATATTGGGTCTTGAAATTGGGGAAATAGATCGTCTAAACCAATAATTAGAGCATGGTCTAACTGTGTCAGCAAATTTAGGGCTGCCATTTTTTGCACCATATAATCAGACGGATAGAGAATACTGTAAGCTCCACCTCCTCCTGCTTGGACTCTAGCTAACATTGACTCATTAGAGTCAAACACATCTGCAACTACTTTAATTCCAGTTTCATCGTAGAAGCGATCTAGCAAATCTTGATCTGTATACCCTGCCCAAGTATATATATAGAGTAAATCTGGATCACTCGGCATTCTAGAGTTAGATTTCACTTCAGCTAATCTCCAACCACAACTAGAAAGGGTTGAAATTGCAATAGTAGCTGCTGAGGCTTTTAGGAATTTACGTCTAGAAGTACTATTATTTTGCCGGTAAGTTAATTGAGCTATATCATTTCGCTGGTATTTCTGTAAATTAGTTGGAGGCACAGTAGTTAGAAAAAGTTTAAAGTCAAAAGTAAATTTACGTTTTTTTAATTGTGTTTAACTATTTTTATAATCTTGGTTCACTTAAAGCTAAACAATTTTGTTTTGACCAGTAGACATAGATAGGAGTGTCTTGGTTGGGCAAAGTTCCTTCTGTATTTGGTTGCCTTACCATCATCTGATCACCTGAGGACAGATTTAATTGATAATGTACATGAGTTCCCATATACATTACATTGGTTAACCTGCCTTCAAAACAATTTTCTGATACATCTGGAGAATACAAACTAAGGTTAACTTTTTCTGGTCGTATACTTAGGACTACTGAAGCACCTCCATATATTTCTCCTGTTTTTCCACGAACTTTTGATTGTTCTATAGAAATCTTGAGACCACTATCTGTTTTAACAACCACAGTGGAATCACTATTATATTCGACACGACCCTGAAATAAATTTGTATCTCCAATAAAGTTTGCCACAAATGGACTTTCGGGACGCTCATAAATTTCTTGAGGAGAGCCTATTTGTTCTATTCTACCCTCGTGCATCACAGCAATACGGTCAGACATGCTCATGGCCTCTTCTTGGTCATGGGTTACCATTACAAATGTTACCCCTAAATCTCGATGTATATTGGACAATTCCATTTGCATTTCTTTGCGTAGTTTGAAATCTAAGGCCCCCAGAGGTTCATCTAATAATAATACTGCTGGACGATTTACTAAAGCTCTTGCTAAAGCCACCCGTTGTTGTTGTCCACCAGATATTTGATTAGGATAGCGATGGGCAAATTTCTCCATTTTGACCAACTGCAAAGCTTGTGCTACTTTTTCCTCGGTTTCGGTTTTTCCTAAACGTTTGATTCGTAGTCCAAAAGCAATATTATCTTTAACGCTCAGATGGTTAAATAAAGCGTAGCTTTGAAAAACAGTATTTACTGGACGGCGGTAAGCAGGAGTTTGACTCATAGATTGGCCTCGAATTATTATTTCACCTGCAGATGGGGTTTCAAATCCAGCTATTAAGCGTAATGTAGTAGTTTTACCACAGCCAGAAGGTCCTAGAATACTAAAAAATTCCCCTTGACGAATATTGAAGTCCACACCCCTTACTGCTGTATGGCCTTCGAATACTTTGAATACTTTACGCATTTCAACGTCGTTTTGGTTTTTGGTTAGGGTTGTACCAATATTCGGTGCAGTTTGAATCATAATTATTATGCCTTGAGTGAGGAATATGCTTGGGAATTTGGGTTTTTAACTAATTTAAATATTAAATCCTATAATAGTATTTTACCTAAAATTGCTCTTGAACCTCACACGGTAATCTCGGATTCGGTGTGAGCAGTTAATTAAGTAGTTTTGATACCTACTTATAAATTTCAATATTATTCTGAAGTTTTTCATTTGATAACTATCGTACTATAGCAATCCCAAATAGGTTGTAACAATTCAAAAACTAGAAATAAACTCCGAAAGTATTGTCTATTGACTATTGCCCCAAATCCCCATACCAAAAAGCGGTAAAATTTTAGACACAAATAAAATAAATAGGATTGCTATATATGTATTGTCAAATAACGTATTGGTTAAAAAACAAATCTTAAATATAACCAATTAGGTAAATTATAGAATATTTGTGTATTATCAGTTTAAGTATTACTAAAGCTGGAAAGTAGATATAATTTAATTCTTCTCATAAATGAAGAAACATTTGGGTTACTAGATATTATTTTTAATAACTATTTGCTTGTTTGTGGTTGCTCTTTTTTGTCGGTTGATTCTTGTGTTGTATCCAATAATTCATCGGAATTTTCTTGTTTTTTCCATTCGGAAACTGGTTTAGTTAAGACATTTTTGAAGTTGACAGATAGTAACAAAATAAATGCCTCTTTTGGGGCTTCTTTCTCTGGTTCTAATTGAGAATATATAAAATTACCATTAAAGTCTGGTTGACCTAAAAATAGGCGGTGGGTTTTACCATCTTTGAGTTTAATTTCTACAGTTATTTCTGGTTTTTCTAAACCATATTCTGATAACTGAGAAACTGAAGTGGTGATGGAGCGATCGCTTTTTAAATTTGTTAGTTCATATAACAAAAATTCTACTGTTTGTAAATCAGCTTTTGCCTCTAAAGGTTCAATTATATTCCAAGTTTTTTCTTCTGCTTCTTCATCTATCTTTAAGGTTAATGTTTCTGAGTTTTGCTTGATGGTAATAATCTGAACTTTTTCTGACTCAAAATCAAAAACTTGTTTTTGTTTTTCCTGAATTTCTATCTGTTTTTGCGTACCTCTAATTTCATATAAGTAAACAAATCCTACTAAAGCAAGTGCTGTTAACATTAATATCAAAGTTGTTCTTTTGATTTTCATATTATTTATGGTTTCAGAAGGTATGTAGGAACATAGTAAAGGCTAATTCTTTGTCATCAGAGAATATTTACAAACCAATATTTTGGGTTAACTAATTCTAGCAAGATGTGCAAGATTTCAGGGACAATAAATTAGGAATTACCTAGAACTGCCATATCTAGTAGGGTTTAATCACTATTAACCTCTACGGATAGCGTATTATCTAGAGTTTGCTGAAAAAGTTTTTTTAAAGTGTTACTCAGTGTATATATTGGGAAGAAAATGGCAGGTAGATTTGAAGGATTAAGTGACATAGAATGGAAGTTATTTGAAGATATTTTTCCTCAACAACTAGAAAAAAGAGGTATAGCAGTCGAAGTATAGCACTACGGGTAAGTAAGAAGTCAGAAGTAATCCCTGACTGAATTTCAGCATTTAGTAATGTCCTAACCTTTGCTTCGAGTGCTATAAAGGTATGCCTCACACTCCCCGTACGATATGTACAATCATACTCTTCTCTACATATTAATAACCGGTTGTCGTTGGTGTGATGTACCAACAGGAGAGATTTGGGCCTCTAAGAGTTCAGCACACAGATGGCTGAAGCGTTGGGAAGAAGATGGAACTC
>JAKQYG010000009.1 GCA_023356515.1 Trichodesmium sp. MAG_R04
TTTCTGAGGTTCGCTTGAGAGAAATCTTTCGATTGATGAGAAATTTTAGGCTGCCAAAAGTTGTTGCTAAAATAACTACTAGGAGACTAACCCAAATCAATTTCTTTTTTTTGCCAAACGATTTGAACAAAGCTGTCTCAGATTGAATTGATACAGCTTCTATCTTATCAGTTAAGGTTTCTACTGTACCATTTGTTTGATCAGATTTAGAGTCTAACAATTTTTTCTGCTTCATAAAACCGATATAAAATGTTACAATTAGTAATATTTTCAGATTTACTTCCTGCTTCTACTGCGTCGACCTACCGGCGGCTCCACTAGTCAGTAGTACGATCTTCACAAGCATTAACGGTCAAGCCAACCCCATCTCTCAATATTTTACTTCATCAGGACTTACGTAAAGGTACTACTTGTAGTGTAAATATCTGAATTTATTGTCAAAAATGCACTATATGTGGCGGCACTGCCTAAGTCCTGTTCATAAGTCATTAATAAAATAGGAGCAATGGAAAGATTGCAGTTAAAGCTGGTAATAAAATAAGAATACCAACATTAGGGAGCTAATATTAAGGATAATGTTGAAGCAGGTTCTTGTCCCACAAATCACAAATAAGACTCGTTTACTTTGGCTGGCCTATCGTTTGGTAGTGGCAAATGCAATGGTAGTTTTACACAAAAATGTATAACTAGTAGTCATTTTATTTATCAGTGATCAGTGATAAGTTATTATTTATCAGTAGCTCCCGCTGTGGTATAAACCTTGAAATGATAAACTGTATTTTTTGATCTTTTTTTTGGGGGACCCTTGAAACCTTATTTTTGGGCCATTATTTATGTATCAAAAGTTGAGAATTAAGGAACATCTATATAATTAAATTTTAACTGTTTATAATGATAGGAAATTTAATAGGAATAAGTTATGTCCGTTTTGTTAGCGATCGCAGTTTTAGGTATTCTTATTGTAGTTCACGAATTAGGCCATTTTATGGCGGCTCGACTCCAAAACATCCATGTTAACCGTTTTTCCATTGGCTTTGGCCCGATAGTCTGGAAATACCAAGGGCCACAAACTGAATATGCACTTAGAGGTTTGCCCTTAGGAGGTTTTGTGGGTTTTCCCGATGATGACCCAGATAGTACAATACCTGAAGACGATCCAGACCTATTACGCAACCGCCCCATTTTAGACCGAGCGATCGTTATCAGTGCTGGAGTAATTGCTAACCTCATTTTTGCTTATTTTCTCTTAGTTGCTCAAGTAAGTATTGTTGGTGTAACAGATTTGAACTATGCTCCTGGGGTGAAAGTTCCAGCAGTTGCTGCAGATATTAGTTCTGCTGCTACTCAAGCAGGTATTAAGGCAAATGATATTATTTTATCAGTTGGGAATCAAAAATTAGGTGCTAACGAAGAAGCTGTTAGGATTTTGGTAGAAACTATTCAAAATAATCCCAATAAAACTTTGGAGATTGAAATTCAGCGTGATGGAGAAAAATTATTTCTTGAAGTTACACCAGAATTAGGAGATGATAGCAAAGGCCGCATCGGTGTGCAACTAATTTCCAATAGAGAAATAGTTCGATATCGTATTAAGAATATTTTTGAAGCTTTTAGTATTGGTGCTCAGGAATTTCAAAGAATAGTTGTCTTGACACTTCAGGGTTTTTGGCAGCTTGTTAGTAATTTTAGTCAGACCGCAGGGAAACTAGCAGGACCTATTGCTATTGTAGACATGGGGGCAAAAATTGCTGAGAATAATGTGGGTGAACTGTTTAAGTTTGCTGCATTAATTAGTATTAATTTGGCAGTGATTAATATTTTGCCTTTGCCAGCCTTAGATGGTGGTCAGTTAGCATTTTTGGCAATAGAAGGAGTTAGAGGTAAACCTTTACCACTTCGTGTTCAAGAAAATATCATGCAGACTGGTTTGATGTTGCTATTAGGTTTGGGAGTGTTCCTCATTATTCGGGATACTACTAATTTAGATGGTGTACGTTCAATGTTTCAGAGATAAGTTTGGAATTCATAGTGCTATGCAGAAGTTAGAGTTCAAAAATCAAAAGTTATCTCTGAGTCAGTTTGAGTATTTATAAATCTCTGCGCCCTATTTGCGTAGGTCCTGATCAAAGTCTAAAGTAAACTCCCCTGGCGGTAAGTCCCGGGCTCTTCCAAAGGAGAGCATTAGGATAAAATACTGATAATATAAACATTTTGTCAACCTACAGGTACAAAATACTAAACCACGGGCTCAAAATGCTGCCACTGGGGAACTTTGATAGATAACTATGTTCTCTTTATTTCTTACAATGGTAATAACTCAGAAATTTTTACTGAAGCGACAGCGATCGCTAGAATTACTTCTTCGTCTCAAACGTCTCTATCCAAATGCTACTTGTACTCTCACTTATCAAACCCCTGTTCAGTTACTTGTAGCTACTATTCTTTCCGCTCAATGTACTGATGCACGAGTCAATAAAGTTACACCCACTCTATTTCAAAAATTCCCTGACGCTCTAGCACTGGCCAATGCAGATATTGAAGAACTAGAAAAATTAGTGCGTTCCACAGGATTTTATCGTAATAAAGCTAAAAATATTCAAGCTGCTTGTCAAATGATTCTTGATAAGTTCAATGCCCAGGTACCAAAGCAGATGGAACAACTTTTGCAACTACCTGGAGTAGCGAGGAAAACAGCTAATGTTGTTCTAGCTCATGCTTACGGAATTATTGTTGGAGTAACAGTAGATACTCACGTTAAACGGTTAAGTCAAAGATTAGGTTTAACTCAACATTCTGACCCAATTAAAATTGAGCGAGATTTAATGCGCTTAATACCTCAGCCTGATTGGGAAAATTGGTCAATACGATTGATATATCATGGTCGAGCAGTTTGTCAAGCCAAAAATCCTGCCTGCGATAAATGTTTATTGGCCAATTTATGTCCTGCTGTGGCAAAGTGAAAAGTTGACTGAGAAAAAAATTTATGATATCCTTATGGATTGGGTAAGTAACCTAAAATTAAAAATACCAGTTATTTTGGAGGAATAAAGTAATTAATCATGGCAAAAAAAAGCATGATCGAGCGTGAGAAAAAACGCAAAAAATTAGTAGAAAAATATGCAGAGAAACGTGAAGAACTAAAACAGCAATTTATGAAAGCAGAAGATTTAGAGGAGAAAATAGAACTCCATCGTAAACTTCAGAGACTACCTCGTAATAGTGCTCCTAACCGTGTCAGGAATCGTTGTTGGTTAACTGGACGTTCAAGAGGATATTATCGGGATTTTGGACTATCTCGTAATGTTATGCGAGAAATGGCCCATGAAGGTTTGCTTCCAGGAGTTGTGAAGTCTAGCTGGTAGGTTATATTACCGTTTCTCAAAATTTTTGCTACACTTGGGAGCTAGTAAAATTACTTTTCTTCATAACCGAAGTTAGGAAATATCAAGCATGTACTCAAACGAATAGTATTTCTGAATATCAAATTCAAATGTAGCAAAGTTTCTGATAATTGGCATGATAGCTTTATAGCCATTCTTAGGGGAACCCACAATTCTAGAGAAAACTTCCCTAGATCAATAAAATTAACAGTTTCACAGAAGTTAAGAGTTAGCCCTCCTATACTCCCCCAGAGCTATTTTATGTTCTAAGGTTAGTCATGAGAATATGGGGGTTATAGCAGCTTTTTTGATGGCTGGAATAGGATTTTTTGATAAAATGAAACATCTCTGCCCTTTACCCTTAGGGCATTTTCATTCTTAAATTTTACTATCGTTCAACCACAGGATTTGAAGACAATTTTATGTTAGATATTATAATATTAAATTATTTCGGAACGGAAATCTAGGGGCCGACAAACTGCCTGTAAGTCTTACTTAATAATGGTTTTAAGCAATGTTATCTTGAAAAATAATATTTGTATTTGGCCTTAGTCTTCAGATTCTATAAGTTAAGCTTTTTGTCCTGTACTTAGGTTAAATTTATTTAAATACAATATTATTTCACTGAGAAGGAGTAAACAATGCCTAAACGCAAATCTTTGATTCTTACTGCTCCCAAAACAATGTGCTTTCAGGAAGACGAGATAGAAGAATTAAAGCCCAAGGAAATTCTGTTCCGATCGTTTTTATCAGCTTTTAAACATGGAACTGAGATGAGAGCATATTACGGCTCTAGTCCTTTTCATCAAAGAAGTTTCGATATTGACTTACGCGTTTTTCAAGATAATCCCAATAATGTTGCGAGTGTTCTTTATCCGAGTGCTTTGGGAAACATGACTGTTGGTATTGTGGAACAAGTTGGCAGTGAAGTCAAGAATTTTGAAGTGGGAGATCGGGTATTTGGATGGCTTCCCGTCGCAGACTGGCATGTTACCACAGAAGAACAATTATATCTTTTAAATGGGTTGACCCCAGAACAAGCATTATGTATTGATCCGGCTAATTTTTCCATCGGGGGAGTATTAGATGGAGATATTCGCTTCCGGGAGAAAGTTTTGGTAACGGGAATGGGGGCTATCGGCCTTTTAGCAGTTCAATATTGTAAACTCCATGGTGCAACGGTGTACGCCTCTTCCAGTTTTCCCAAGCGTCGCGAATTGGCTCGCAAATACGGTGCAGATGTGGTACTGAATTGGAAGGAAATCCCAGATTTAGGCTTAGAAATCAAACGCTTAACCAATGGAGGGGTTGATGCAGCGATCGAGTGTTCCGGACGCTACAGTCAACTTCAATTTGCAATCCGCGCAACCCGTCAGTGCGGCCGTATTTCTTGTGTTGGTTTTTACTCGGGGGGTGCAACAGAGATAAACTTGGGAGAAGAGTTTTTTCACAATCGCTTGACTTTGCTAGCATCTCTACCAGATTCCTACTGGAATAATCCCGCTCGCAGTGAGACTCCCCTGTATGCGAAAGATCTATATCAACTCATCATGGAAGACATGAAAGCCGGACGCTTGAATATCGATGGTTTATTGGGACCAGTTTACCCCTTTAGTGAAGCTATGCAAGCTGTCGAGAAGATTGCTAACAATTCCGTAGATGTGATTAAAGTGGTTATATCCTACTAATATCAAATCCGGAAAATCCACTTTAATCAGGACTTACGCAAAATATGAAAATATACACCATCTGTAGGGGTAAACGACCGTTAAACTCTACTAGATATAGCTCTTCTGCGTAAGTCCTATTTAATCAGGGCTTACCTAGTACCGCTATATATGGTGTTTAAATTTGTCATTTTTCCAAAATTTCCAATACAATTAGTGCTGTTGCGTAAGTCCTGTTAATATAGTAGTTTGAGTTAGGGAAGTACGTAACCAAGCACAAACACTAATATTGTTGGGCTTTGATTTTTTTCTTTGCGATCAAGTAAAAGCTAGACAATTCAATTAGGGTTAATGGCTACTCAAATTTAATGCCTTGAGATCGCTAAAAGCCTTAGCTAGTAATTGTTATTCTAAGAACTTCGCACTGTCTAGTCATTCGCTATTAAACTTAAATCCAGAAACCTTACAATAGCTTTAAGAAGGAGGGAAAAAAATTGGTTGACCAGTTTGTGCGCTTTGATATATTGCATCCACAATTTCCATGACTTTAACCGCTTCGCTACTACTGGCCTTGTGAGGTTTGTCCTGAATGATTGCATCTACAAAAGAATGCATTGCAGAAGGACATAATTCTGGTCTAACATCTTCTATCTTAAGGGTATAGGAAACTCCATTAGACTCATAAAAGGTTTGAGCCTGAAAAGTATATCCTTGATTAATATTTTGCTCTAGAATTCCTTCTTTTTCACCCAGTAATCTCAATTCAATTAAATTGCTTTCCAAAATATTAGCAGCCCAACTTGCTTGTAGCATGAGACAAGCATTATTTTTGAATTTAATAAAGCTTTCAACCGTATCTTCCACATCAAAGCCGGCATTTAAATTTTTCCCCAGTTGGCGACAGATGCGATCATGAGTTGAAGCCACTACCATTTCCACTTCGGGAAACCCCATTAACCACAGGGCCTTATCAAGATAATGAATTCCAATATCGATTAACACTCCCCCCCCAGACATTTCTTTTTTCCCGAACCAACCGGAAAACTGAGAAAAACCGCTAATATTGCGCAACCAATGAAAAGATGCCGAGTATATCTCCCCTACTAAGCCCTCATCAATTCGTTGCTTCATCGCCACTGCTTGGGGGGTAAATCGATAGGAATAATTCAGCATTAAACGCTTACTCATTTCTTGGGATTTGTGGTGCATAGCGATGGCTTCTTTTGCATTGAGACCGATGGGTTTTTCACAGAGTACGTGAAGACCTTGCTCTAATGCAAATATTGTCATCTCTTTATGAAAAGAATTCGGAGTAGCCACACTCACAATATCTAAATTTTCTTTCTCAATCATTTCTTGATAAGATTTATATTGTCTCTCAACTCCATATTTTTTCCCAGTCCGGTTTAATACCTCAGTATTAACATCGCAAATTGCCTTGACTTTTGCATTTGGATGTGTTAGGTATCCATCAATATGCCCGAGCCCAGCCCGCAACCCAATGATACCAATATTTAGCGTTCCATTTTTTTCTTGGTTGCTCATATTCTGTTTATTCCTTGTTGTTTACTACTTCATGAAACCTATACAAACCTAGACAGGCTTGCTGTTCAATTCCTGCTTCAACCAAGGGAGACGGCTCCTTCTTGTCCACAGGCGTTAACCGATAAGCTATCGGCATTTTTTGTCCAATTTTCGAGATTGATTGACGCATTCAAGTCCCTGTCCATAACTTGCCCACAATTTTGACAATGATAAACCCTTTCACGTAGGGGCATATCTTGTATATTTCCGCAGACTGAACAAGTTTTTGAACTAATGATATATATTATATTATATATTATGATCAGGACTTACGCAGTACCGCTATATATGCTGCATAAATTTGTCTTTTTCCAAAAATTATCACTACAATTAGTGCCGTTGCGTAAGTCCTAATGATATGAAGAACCGCTCAGTACAGGACAAAAAGCTTGACTTTCAGAACAGAAAAACGTTTCATAAAACTTAAACCATAATGTCCATAAAACCTGAATATTTGGGAGATTAGTTGACTACAAAAAAACTTTTAAAAACCACTTTTCTTGGCATGGAGCCAGAATCAAATTTCTGGCGTTTAGCCGTTGGTGAAGTCAGAAGTTTGCCCAAACGTCGTCGCATTTGGGGGAATCTGGATGTATGTATCAGCCTTAAAACTTGAATCACATATTGATAGTGGTTAGCGATCGCTACGGGGAAAGTGCGATTCACGATTATGGTCGTCCCCGGCAGATTGAAACGCTTTTTGGTTAGATGGATATAGTCCTCTACTGATCAAAAAACATGGGCGTAAAGCTCAAAGTTTTTTCCCTACGGTCTAGATTTTTTGGGTAGTATTTTCTTAAATATGTCTAGCAAAATAGCTTATTTTCATAGGGGTTTAAAATCTTTGTCCTGTACTTAGCAATTTTTTACCCGATTTTTTATACAATTGTTGAACTAATTTTGAGCGTGGCTTGGTATGCTTGGTTTATCAACCCAAAAGCTAATGTCAAGTGGAGTAAGACAACATCTGATCGTATTTAGTGCTTAATTAGGAATTATGCGTATCTGTAAAGGGTAAAAGTCGTTAACCCCTCTAGATATACTAGTTGTAGTTGTGCATAAGTCCTGTTTAGTTTTTTGTTTGATAAGTTTTATGATTTCAAGAGAGAAAACCCCAGGCAGATTTTTCTTGAGTTTCATTAATTTATGGAGCAAGTACAGTTAAACCATTGGGAATACATTCTACCTCAATAGGAGTAGTGCCAATAATTTCACCATCAAGTACAACTTTTTGTGGTGGATCTGTACTAATTTTTACCCTTTTTGTGCGCAAAGCAATAGTATCTTCATGTTGAGCAGGAGTTTGAAAGATAGCCGACCCGAACATTCTGACTCCAGCGTTAACAATTTGCAGTCTATTCTTGGAAGTAATGATCATTACTTCTAATAAACCATCATTCATAATTACTTTTCCCAAACCTTGAGCTAAAAATGATGTGGGTGGAGCTGCATTAGCAATAGTAATAGCTCCTGCTTGGAAAGTTTTGGCTACACCGTCAATCTCAATCTCAATATCAAAAAGTTGCTGTTCGCTGAGTTGCCGCCAACCTGCCATCATATATGCCAACACTCCCCAACGGTTTTTGGCTTCCCGGTCTGCTCTTTCTATAGTTTCTGCTTCATACCCCACTCCTACTAATAAAATCATGGTACGTTCGTTACAACGACCAACATCTATAACGCGAGTTTTAGCTGCCAATATTACATCGCAAGCACTTCTAATGGGTGTAATACTGGGAATACCTAATGCCATACAAAAGGCGTTAGCTGTTCCCCTGGGAATTATACCCAGAGGGATATCTGTATTTACTAAAGCTCCAGCAACAGCAGAAACTGTACCATCTCCTCCAGAAGCAATAATTATATCTGCGTGTTTAGCGATCGCTAATTTTGTTAATTCTTCTGTAGTTTTATCTGGGGTTGTTTGATGTATATATAAATGTAGATGAGGTTCGAGAAGTGATTTTATTAATAATAAATCTTGTTGAGCATTGCCTTGACCAGACATGGGATTAAATATCAGGTGAGCAACAGTAGTTTGAATAAAACTCTTCATAATAATTTCCGCCGTAGCAATATTGATAGCAATGGGAACGTTATGTACCTGACAAAGACGTAATAATAGTTTGATATCTGGTTCATAAGATTGAGAAAATAGGTAGTCTACCAAACAAATAACAGCAACTACATTACCCGTAGTTACTTCTACAGCTAATTGAGCATCTCCTCCCAAAGGACCTGCTAAGACAGAATTTATTTCTATATCTATTTCTTGTAAAATATATTGGGCAGTATTTTCTGTCGCTACTAATTGATAGCGAGATAGTACAGTTTTATGTTTTTTGACAAATTCAACTAAGTTATTTTTTTTACTGTCATAAGCAAGTAAAGCAATAGTATTTCCCATGATTTTTGTGCTAGAATTAATCGTATATGTTAATAATAGAATTTGAGATAAATTCTCTCAGGTTTAATTTTTCGCTTATGTTAGCTTTAATTCCTCCTATAGATTAAATAGTTAGAGATATAAGCTTACGACAGTTATATAAGTCAATACAGTTCAGCTAAGTATTTTTTTTTGCAGTTTTGTAGTCTGAAAAGCCTATCTCATGGTTTCATCTTATATGAACTGTATATATATAGCAATCCTATTTTATTCGTGGTTAAAATCCTACTGCTTTTTAAGGAACAGGGAATAGAGAATAGGTAAGAGTTTTAAAAGTTTTATTTACTTTTTGATTTGTCCCAACCTATTTAGGACTGCTATAGCAATCAGTAATTACAATTATAAATTATAATTATACCTTATTTAGCTGCATTTTAATTTAACTTAAATGAATCTAGAAAAATGAATACTGCCCCTGCTATTTCATTATCTTTTTCTGTTTGACTCGCACTGAGAAGATGCAAACGTTTACCTACTAAATAAATTCTGAATATAATAGTTTCAGTATCATTTTTGAGGATAAATTCTCTCCCGAGAATATCTCCTAAGTTGTAGGAGCGATCACTACTTAATTCAAAACCTGTTACATTAACAATTTTATTTTGTAAATTTGGCAATATATGTTGTTTATTTGCTAATTGTTGACTATTTAAAATATCAGAATAAGCAACCATAAATCTTGCTGAACCTGGATGAGTTACAAACACTTTAAATCTAATTTTTACCTTCTCAGCTTCAAAAAAAATTATCTCTTCAGTAATATTTTCACCAGGCATCCTGATTGAGAAACCACCTTCTTTAAAACTAATATTTTGCCACTGTATTTTTCCGGATTCAATTGTTAATATAGGCTGAGAATTTTGTTCTCCCAGTTGTTTGATTTCTTGCTCTATTTGGAGTCGTCCTTTGTCAAAAAAGTCAGGATGTTTATCAATAAAAATCTGGGCTGTAGCCTTACTCTGGCTAAAATTATATGAATTAGATTTCCAACTACTAAAGCTAGTATTAAAAATAGCTGTAATTGTAGTTAGTAATAAGTTAATAGCCTTAAATTTTAGCAGAGGCATAGGAAACCAGGATAATAATTTCATTATTTTTCTATGTTTGAAGATTTTTCACGATTAGAGATAGAATAGTTATTTTGAGATATCCATTATACTTATACAGTAAATTCCAAGTATATGAAGTACAGATATTCTTCCATTAAATGTTCCTATTCCGGGCATATAGCCCGGAATAGGTGTACCTCACCAAGGTGGAATCTACTGTAACTTTAGATTATCAGTTCAAGTTAAAACTATTCGTTGTCAAGAATTTGAATTTTATTAATGTTCTAACACTTTCTATAGTGCTAAAGCAATCCTAAATCATTATATAAAATTACATACCTTCTTAAAAAATAGCTCCAACTCCTGTTCCTTCACTAAAAGCACCTTCTGTCTGAAAATAGGCTATTACGAATCAATAAATATTAAGAGCTATGTTACAATATTTAAAATATTTACAGAAAAATTTTATCAGGAGATTACATTGTCAAAAAAAACATTTAAACCAAAATATTCTTTTTTACGCTTACTGAACTATGGAAATAGTTATAAAACTAAAATTTGGCAAGCAGTTATCTGTTCAATTTTAAATAAATTTTTTGACCTAGCACCCCCAATTTTAATCGGTGCTGCAGTAGATATTGTTGTCAAAAAAGAAAATTCTCTAATTGCTCAATGGGGAATTAAAGATTCTTTTACACAACTACTTGTTTTAACATTTTTTAGCTTAATTATCTGGGGATTAGAATCAATTTTTGAATATGCTTATCAACGACTTTGGCGAAATTTAGCTCAGAATATTCAGCATGATTTACGAATTGAAACTTACAGTCATTTACAAGACTTAGAATTAGGCTATTTTGAAGAAAGCAGTACAGGCAATTTAATGGCAATTTTAAATGATGATATTAACCAGTTAGAAAGATTCTTAGACGTAGGGGCAAATGAAATAATTCAAGTCACAGTAACAGTAATAATTATTGGTAGTACTTTTTTTATTTTAGCTCCTAGTATTGCTTGGTGGGCAGTGTTACCTATGCCATTTATTATTTGGGGTTCAATTTGGTTTCAAAAATTTTTGGCTCCTCGTTATGCTGAAGTTCGAGAAACAGTTAGTTTATTAAGTGGGCAATTATCCAATAATCTCTCAGGAATTACTACAATAAAAAGCTTTACAGCGGAAACTTATGAAGTCGGAAGAATTACTAAAGAAAGTAATGCTTATAAAATCAAAAATACAAAAGCGAGTACTTTTTCTGCTGCTTTTGTACCCTTGATTAGAATTCTAATTCTTATTGGTTTTGTGGCAACGTTATTATTAGGGGGATTAGAAGCAATTGCTGGTAGATTAGCCATAGGTACTTATAGTATGATGGTATTTCTAACTCAACGATTATTATGGCCTTTAACTCGTTTAGGACAAACTCTTGATTTATATCAAAGAAGTATGGCTTCTACAAATCGGGTGATGAATTTACTGGAGATTCCAATTACTATTCATCCTGGAGATAAACCTCTATCTATTGAGTCTGTTAAGGGAGAATTAGAGTTAGAAAATGTTACTTTTGCCTATCAGAAAAATTTTCCAGTTTTACAAAATATTTCCCTTAAAATTCCGGCAGGAAAAACTATTGGAATTGTCGGATCAACAGGTTCTGGAAAAAGTACTTTAGTCAAGTTATTGCTGAGGTTTTATGAATTTCAATCAGGCAAAATAACTCTTGATGGAATTGAAATAAATCAAATTAATTTACAAGATTTACGACGGGCAATAGGTTTAGTAAGTCAGGATATATTTCTATTTCATGGAACTGTGGCAGAAAATATTAGTTATGGGAGTTTTGATGCAACTTTGTCAGATATTATTGCAGCAGCAAAAATTGCTGAAGCAGATGATTTTATTAATAAGTTACCCCAGGGTTACGATACTATTGTTGGGGAAAGAGGACAGAAATTATCAGGAGGTCAAAGACAACGAATTGCTATTGCTAGGGCAGTATTAAAAAATCCTCCTATTCTGATACTCGATGAGGCAACTTCAGCAGTGGATAATGAAACTGAAGCAGCGATTCAAAAATCTTTAGAAAAAATTACTCAAAATCGGACAACTATTGCTATTGCTCACCGTCTTTCAACTATCAGAAATGCTGATGGTATTTATGTTATGGAATATGGTAAAATAATAGAATTTGGTTCTCATAAGGAACTATTAGAAAAATCAGGAATTTATGCTAGTTTATGGCAAGTACAATCTGGTTTGAAGTTAGGAATAATAAGAAGTAAGAAGTAGATATTTTATATAAAGTATAAAGTATTTTTACTATTAATTTTTATTGGAAAAGTAATTCATATATATCTGGTAGTAATGGAGCAAAGATTAACATTAATTAAATATCTTGATTTATTATGTATAGTATTGAGACTATCTTATCTTTCTTTCATGTTAGATATAGCAATCCTATTTGATTTGTAATATTTTCTGGTAGTTAGTAGTCAGCAGTCACAGCTCTCAAGGTTTTCAGCTCCAATTAACTATTATAAAAATTATCACAACCAATTTATGCCTGCTATAGCTAACCAAATATAATTGTCAGAATGAAAATTTTGAACTTCACATTTAAACTATGAATAGATTAAATACCAATCCACTAAATAAAGATAAAAATAATTGGCAACATCAGTTAGATAAGTTTGTGAAAGCTAATCAAAAAGAATTAGCTGCTTTAGCATGGGGATTAAATTTAGAAAAGGGAGAAACTGATGAAACAATTGGAATTGATTTTAAAGGAAAACCAAAATTTGTATATTGCTCAAAAGCAGCTATAGAAAAATTCAACTATAATGTTGATGATAAAATTCAGGAAATTTTGGGTTTGATAGATGGTTATAAGCCAAAACTAGAAGTCTTAATGATTGCTATTGGTGATGGTCAAATTAAATTGATTTACTTTCAGCCAGAAATATCTCCACCTAATTGTTTTGAACAATTGGGTCAGAATGTTGATTCTTTATTGGAAATATTAGAAGCAGAAATGAGTGAATGTATTAAACATTTCTAAAAATTAACTATGTTTAGTTTAGGACTTACACTGTGACAGTCATATCAAATCTGCTGTAAACATTATTATACTTTTTTATACAAAAAGTTGGTCAAAATTCCTCTCATACTTCCCTCTCTCTCCCCATTTTCCACATCCAAGGGCATAATTATAAAAAACATACCTTTGTAAGGGAATGTACTGTAACCCTCAACCCCGAATGTGGAGGGTAAATGGGGGTATTCGGATATGTTTTTCCCTTTTTGAATTCAAAAAAGCTTATTATATGGTATATAATGTCGTCATTATTCCAAATATAATTACCACAATTAATATCTTGACATAAGTACCTGTCGTTCGGTATAAATTGACTTTCTATATAAGCTTTTGCCTTGTTTTTTGACCTATTTTTTCCATAAGTCCAGATAACTAAAAGACTAAATAGCAATTCTTTTTGTTGTCTACTTTTTTTTAAGCTACAAATTGACCTGCCGAATGTGGGCTACAAGACAAAAATTTCTCCACTGACAAATTGAGTTTTAATTTAATCGAGGAGAATCAGATTAAAAATCAATACTATCATCGAACTCAACCTCTTCATTTTCTTCTGGTTCATCTATACCAAGATTACTATTTTCATACTTTTTATTCTGAAAATCAATAGATAAATTATCAGGCTCAGACTTTCCAGTTTTATCTGTTTTATCTGTTACTATTTTTCCCTGAAAAAAATCAACTATGCGACGAGTAGTTATCCCTAAAGCCTGTCTTTCTATTTCGAGAGATTTTTCCTTTTCCGAGACATCATTTAACTGTGGTTTAGAAATGTAAAACTCTGGGGTAATTTTGTTTTCTTTCTGGGAGTTGATTGGATAGGATGTTGGGTGATTGTTTTGTTCATCTTCTGCAGTTTTATCATTATAATTAGAAGTTTTTTGCGTTTGTTTATTGTTACTGTTTAAGCTTTCTTTTTGACTATGATTTGGATAACTATTTTCACTAAAACCATGCTGTTTTTTTTGATTATTTATTACCTCTACTTTAACTTTTACCGAAGTCTGAAAAATTTTCTCAAACGCAGCTTCAATATTAGGAATTTTATGAATAACCATTTTCTCTAAGTTCTTAGAGCTAATACCAATACGCGCCAGTTGATTATTATACTCTAATAATATGACTTGTTGACTTAATAAAGCTTGTGTACTGTGCGGTTTAACTTCCGCCAGAACTTTTTCCCAAATATTCTGTAATTCTGATTGGCTCTTAATCTTGCCAGTTTCTAGTGAATCTGACGAAGATTTTTTTGCTGTATCATTAGTTGAAGAAGTAAAAAAATCCTGACTTTTAGGAGCAATAGGAACTTCTTTTGCTTCTGATATTTGCTGTTTTGGTTTTTCAGAAATCGGTTTTTTTGTCAGGGGTTGTGGTGAATTTTTAGAAGTAGTTTTAATATTGTGATTTATTTCTTTAGTTTCTTGTTCTTCAAACTGTTGAACTTTCCTTAGGGCAGAAGGCAATAATCCTAATAAAGTTACCTCCAACCATAAACGAGGTTGAGTAGTATTTTTAATTTGTACTTCCGATGTTTGTAAATGTTTTTGACCAGCTAGAATAGTTCCAATCTCCCAGTCTTGGGAAAATTGACAAAGTTGTTCCCAGGTAGGTTTTGTCAACATCACTAAATTTCCACTAGTTGGAGCTGTTTTTGCTATCAATAAATCTCGGTAAAATGCTGCTAAATTTTCCAATACAATAATTGGTTCCCTGCCCCGATCCATAATTTGCCGGGTGTACTTCAATACTTTTGTGGAATCATCAGAGGCGATCGCTTCTAATAGTACCATTAAATCTCTTTCTGGGACGGCCCCTACCAGATCCCAAACTCGTTCAACTGTAATTTCTCCTACCAGTAAACTCAACTGATCTAGCAAACTTTCTGCATCTCGTAACCCACCTTGAGCAATTTGAGCTATCACCTGTATCGCTTCAGTTGTAATATCAATTTTTTCCTCAGTAGCAATATAATGTAAGTGCTTGATCATTGCTTCCAGAGGAATTCTTCGAAAGTCAAAACGTTGGCAACGAGAGATAATAGTTGCTAAAACTCTCTGAGGATCTGTAGTTGCCAGGATAAATACTACTTTGTTTGGTGGTTCCTCCAAAGTTTTGAGTAGAGCATTGAAGGCAGACACAGACAACATGTGAACTTCATCTATCACATATACTTTATAGCGACACTGCACAGGCACAAATTGGGATCTTTCAATTAATTCTCTTATGTTGTCTACACCAGTATTGCTGGCAGCATCAATTTCTATAACATCCAAAGTTGATCCTTTGGCAATTCCTAAACAAACATCACAAGTGCCACAAGGACTTGGTGTTGGGTGATCATGGGAAAGACAATTAAGAGATTTGGCAAAAACCCGAGCACTAGAGGTTTTACCTGTGCCTCTAGGTCCTGTGAATAAATACGCTGGAGCAATGCGTTGGGTATGGATAGCATTAGTGAGAGTTTGGGCAATGACATCTTGACCCACTAAGTCTGTAAAAGTTTGAGGACGATATTTATGATGGAGAGGTTTGTAGGCCACAATTAGAAATAGTAATTATTTCGGATATTTAGTTTAGATCAGGTAATAATCGATAAAACTTGACTAGACTTTATTCAGTATAGATATATATTTCTTGAGATGTTTCGTTTTACAATTTATATATTTACTTGAACTTATATTAAGCAATATATTGATGATTTTTTGTAGATAGTAGCTTAAAGATCAAAAATATGTGAGCTAAATTTTTATTCTAATGGGTCTCAAGCTTCGCCTTTTTAGGGCGATTTTTTAGTTGATTTTTTTAAATAAATTATGTTATAATAGTAATATTTTGAAAACATTAATTATCTAATTTTTTAACTTAAACTCCTGTAGATTTATTGTTAAATTTTCTATATAACTTATGTTAACACCTATTATTCTCGTGAAACCAAAGTTAGCCCAAGGCTCTCCAACTCAACAAGTAAATTTTCTAAAAGAAGAATATATTTGGATGAGTTTATCTGGGTTACTGTTAGTATTGCTGATTATTTTCAACATATTTTACCAAAGAAAAACCAAACAATTGAATAAGAAACTTAATATAGAGGTATTTAGAAATAAAGACCTCCAGCAAAAGTATAAATTAGCTTTAGCAACTATCGCTAAAATGGAAAAAAATCCTGACCTAATTCACTCTAGGGAATTTAACTTAGATTACTTAAGAATGCGGATGGAAGAGGAAGTTTTCCACTTTGCAATTGTAAACCAAATTAAGGTAAAAATCAAACAGGAAATTAGTATTGTACTGCGCCCTACTCAAACTGCACCAGGAGAGAAAGGAAATTCAGGTGGGCGAAAAATTGACTCAACATTTGAGGTTGAATATGACACTGGAGAAATGGGTAAAGACTTGAGAAAAAGAGTATTATTTCGGGTATCAATTCAACTAACAAAGTTACCAACTCAGGCAAGTTCTCAGACTATTAATCAAATTATTGATTGTTTAGAAACCTATCTTAGTCCTAGTGATGACCATGATAATTGGACTCCTACTATTCAAGGTCGGATTGTGCGTATTGATTGGGATCAAAAGGCAAAACCAGTACCAATGTTAGTACTAAAACAATCTAATGAGGGAGTTTTATTTCGTACTCAGAGACCTAGGGCTAAAAAAGCTACTCTACCAACACCGAAATTCCCCATATATAAAAAAAGTATCACTAAAGGAACAGGAAAATAATCTACAAAAGGTAATACTAAAAGTACACACCCTCAGAAATAATTACAGCAGTTTTTATGTCCGTCGACCAAAGTAAGGATGTTGCATGCAAAGTCCCTACAAGGTTTTGGTTATGGTGATGTAGTTCATCAATTTGAAAAGCGCTGTAAAACAGGAATCATAAAATTTCACCAAGAATTACCATTAAAGGGCTGTTCCAGAAACTAATTATTATAGTGCTATACTATTCATTTCCTTCCTGGTATTTAATTTTTTTGGTTAATTTATTTGGCTAGACAGTCCGAAGTTGTTGGAATAACTATTGTTAGCTAAGGCTTTTAGCAATTTCAAGATTAGAAACTTTCTGCAAAGAAATATAGATGCTGTAAATTAATCCCTTTAAAACTTTGATTCAGATCAGCAAATCGTTTTTTAGAACAACTTTGCGCTCTCCAGTTCTCGACAATTTAGCTAGAATACTTATAATTCAGGTAAAAAACTATGTTACCAATTTAGTGAGAGAATATCTATGCAGTCCTTTCAAGAAAAATTGTCTGAAAATCCAAAAATTACAACCCCCAATTGGAAAATTTCCTCCGATCTTGTCCTCTGCTTGGCCACTGGTCCAGTTTTAATAGCTCTGTTAGGTAATAAAGCTATTAATGAGTTGTTATTAGAGGTTGGCCTGTATAGTGAGGAAGTATTTCGTGGCGATCGCCTACCAATCCTAAATTTTCCCCAAAATCCATCAAACCTATAATTTTATTTCATCTTAGAATCTTGGTCAAGGCTAATTTTTTTTGAGCTGAAGCAAACCATAATAATTAGGATCTGCTCAAAAAGATGAGCACCAGAGTATCATAATACAGGGTATTAAAAAATACATTTTTTTTGATATTATCAATTAAGGAGAAACAGCCAATATGAGTTCACTACTACAGTCAGAAGAAACAAACCTAGAACCAGGATTCAAAAATGGTAAAATGACAACTTCAGATCAGTTTCTGCATGATCGAATCAAAATAGTTGAAAATTTATGGGAGTCAGTGCTAATACAAGAGTGTGGCCAAGACTTGGTAGATAGACTCCAGAAGATGCGCTCAGTTCATTCCCCAGAAGGACAAGCTTCTAACTTTATAGGTTCAGAAATTGAAAAACTGATTGAACAACTAGAACTAAAAGATGCAATTCGGGCAGCTCGAGCTTTTGCCTTATATTTTCAGTTGATCAATATTGTGGAACAACATTATGAA
This sequence comes from Trichodesmium sp. MAG_R04, assembly GCA_023356515.1. Lineage (GTDB taxonomy): Bacteria > Cyanobacteriota > Cyanobacteriia > Cyanobacteriales > Microcoleaceae > Trichodesmium. The sequence goes on from JAKQYG010000009.1 coordinate 18,171, forward strand.
CAAAAAATTCAACAACTAGCTTACTCTGATAACAATAGTTCAGGAAAACTAATCTTTAAAGATGATATAGCGAAAGATAGTGACACCTCTTTGTCAGAGGTTGAGAATATGCCAGTGCCTAAGAAAGCCAAACCCCAAAGAGAGGGTACATTTCATTATTTATTTCCCCTCCTACAAACTCTCAATGTACCATCCCAGTTAATTCAACGATTAATTGACAACTTAGACATCTGTTTAGTATTTACAGCACACCCAACAGAAATTGTTCGTAGTACAATTAGAACAAAACAGAGACGCATTGCTAAAATTCTTGAACAGCTCGATCAAGTAGATGAAAACTTTTTAGTATCACAGGAACAAGAAAATTCTTTAGTTTCATCCTGGAAAACGGAGTCTTTTAAAAAACAGTTAGCAGAAGAAATTTTTTTGTGGTGGCGTACAGATGAATTACATCAATTTAAACCTACTGTATTAGATGAAGTAGAAACTACTCTTCATTATTTTAACGAAGTTCTATTTGATGCTACTCCCCAACTATATCGTAGGTTTAAGCAAGCCTTATATAATTCTTTCCCCTATCTGAAACCACCAAGTTACAATTTTTGTAAGTTTGGATCCTGGGTAGGAGCTGACCGTGATGGAAATCCTTTTTGCACACCAGTGGTGACTTGGCAAACTGCTTCCTATCAACGCCATGTAGTATTAGAGAAGTATATTAATGCTGTTGAACGCCTAAAACAACTTTTGAGCTTATCTCTACATTGGAGTGATGTATTACCAGAATTATTAGATTCTCTAGATCGTGACCATGTGAAGATGTCAGAGGTATACGATCAATGGGCAATTCGCTATCGGCAAGAACCTTATCGCTTGAAGTTGTCTTATGTGAAAAAGCGTTTAGAAAATACTCGCGATCGCAACTGGCGTTTATATAATGGTGATAAAATTCAAATAGAAAAAGAAATTCTCTCTCCACGTCGAGAAATAACAGGTATCTATCAGTCTAGTGCTGATTTTTTAGCTGAATTACAACTAATTCAGCGAAACCTTGAAGAAACTGGTCTAAGCTGTAGTGACTTGGAAGATCTGATCTCTCAGGTAGAAATTTTTGGCTTTAATTTAGCACGACTAGATATCCGTCAGGAGTCTTCTGTCCATGAAGCAGCGATACAGGAGATTACTGAATATTTACAAATTCTGCCTAAACCTTATATGGAAATGTCGGAAGCAGAGCGGACTAAGTGGTTGTCAACAGAGTTACCTACTCGTCGCCCCTTAATTCCCACAGAGTTACCTTTTTCTGAGAAAACCTGCGAAGTCATTAAAACTTTCCAAATGCTGCGACAACTACAAATAGAGTTTGGTCAAGAAATTTGCCAAACCTATATTATTAGTATGAGTAGGGATGTTAGCGATATATTAGAAGTATTGTTGTTTGCTCAAGAAGCAGGACTCTATGATCCGGCAACTGGTAAGAGTAGCATTCTGGTGGTTCCTTTGTTTGAGACAGTGGAAGACTTGAGAGATGCTCCCAGGGTAATGCGCGATTTATTTGAGTTGCCCCTATATCGTGCTGCACTTGCTGGAGGGTATGATAAATTACCAAAAGAGCAAATTAATTATGAAGATGAATTAGACACTCCTTATTTGCAAGAAGTGATGTTGGGTTACTCAGATAGTAATAAAGATTCTGGGTTCTTAAGTAGTAACTGGGAAATTCATAAGGCTCAAAAGGCTTTACACAAAATAGGTGAGGAATATGGTATTGCTTTACGCATCTTTCATGGACGTGGTGGTTCTGTAGGACGCGGTGGCGGTCCAGCTTATAAAGCTATTTTGGCTCAACCTGGTAAAAGTATTAGTGGCCGGATTAAGATTACTGAACAAGGAGAGGTACTAGCCTCTAAATATTCTCTGCCTCAATTAGCAATGTTTAACTTGGAAAATGTTACTACTGCAGTAATTGAAGCTAGTTTGCTACATACAGGGTTTGATGAAATTGAATCCTGGAATCAGATCATGGAGGAGTTTGCAGTGCGATCGCGGACTCATTACCGAAATCTGATTTATGAACAACAGGATTTAGTAGAATTCTTCTATCAAGTTACACCAATTCAGGAAATTAGTCAACTACAAATTAGTTCTCGTCCAGCTCGGCGGAAAAATGATAAGAAGAAAACAATTTCTGGTTTACGGGCAATTCCTTGGGTATTTAGTTGGACTCAAAGTCGCTTCCTCTTACCTGCTTGGTATGGGGTTGGAACTGCTTTACAAGAATTTGTCGAACAAGAACCAGAAGAACACCTGAAAATTTTGCAATATTTTTATTCCAAGTGGCCTTTCTTTACTACTGTAATTTCCAAGGTAGAAATGACTTTAGCTAAGGTAGATTTGCAAATTGCTTATTATTATGTACGAGAGTTATCTAAACCAGAATATCGGGAACGCTTTGAAAAGTTGTTTGATCAAATTGCTGCTGAGTATCACCTGACACGGAATTTAGTATTACAAATTTCTCGTCATCAACGACCTTTGGATGGAGAACCGGACTTACAACGTTCTGTACAATTGCGGAATGCGACTATTATTCCTCTAGGTATGTTGCAGGTAGCTTTGCTGAAGCGTCTGCGTCAGCATGATACGAAAACACCTGGTGTAATTCATTCTCGTTATAGTAAGAGTGAGTTATTGCGTGGTGCTTTGTTGACTCTTAATGGTATCGCTGCTGGTATGCGAAATACTGGTTAATAGTTGTAGAAGCAGGGTTTGATAAGAAAGTCTTTTCAAGAGGAGCAGAAATAGAGGTAGTCGGATATATTTGTTCCTTAATTTCTGCTTTCTACTTACCTTATGACTTCATGAACCCAGTTTATCTGTTACTAAAAGTCTGAGAATTTCTGTGACTTCTGTTGCCATCCGAGCATCTATTTCTATTGCTTCTTGATCAAAATCTCCTAATGCTCTTGCACCTCGTAAGGTCATAGCTATGGATCTAACTTTTCTCTGATATTCAAATTGAGCAAAACAAGTATAAGTAAGTTCTGTACGCCGACGACTGCTACTATATCCAAAACCCAATTTAGATAAAATAACAGGAAATTTAATACTATTTTGAATTCCTAATTTTTCTAGGGCTACATCTACATAACGAGCAGTGTCTTTACCAGCATTTATAATTAAAGGTTGCAAATTTTCCCAAGACATTCCTGGCAGTTTAGCTGGTTCTGGTAAATGATAATGCCACCCTACCATTGATATTATTCTGGTTAGATCGTAACTTGTAACAGTATTTTCTCCTGTTTGGTCTTCTCGCTTTTTACTCTCTGATACAGCACGTAATAAAACTTGATTATCTTGTACAATTTCAGGGGATAGAATAAATGGATCTTCACCATATAAACCTTGAAATTCTGTATAATTATTACCTGTAATTTCCTTCAACCATAATTCTAAACCAACATAAGTTTGGAAGCATTTAAACATTGCAGATAAAGCATTAGAACTACCTACCTTTTTTCCATAAGTCATTACATCTTCTACGGCTTTATTAAAGCTTATATTTTTGTCATCCCCTCGAATTTTACAGGTATTAATATCAGTATTAAGAGAACAGATTACATTTAAAATTGCAATGAGTTTAGTAGAACTCCAATACTGACATTTATCCAGAGAGTTTCTACCTAACCAACGAGATTTAAATAGTCCCCCAGTATTACCAGCGACGCAAATACAAGCTTCTTTAATATCAGGATGAATAAAGTTAAGTGCTTGTTCATCAATTTCTGGAAATTCACCAAGAAGGGGAAAAGGGTTGGTTGTTGGAATGGTTAAACCAGATAGGATTTTTAAATGTTCTGGATAATTTTCTACCTGGTTTTGATAGGGAGAATTTTTAATGCCTTTATCTAGAACGGCTAGCTTATAACTATTAAAACCAGTTTCAGCTTTTAAGAAGTCCTTGTAAATTTTTTCTCTATTCATTGTCGTTTGTTGGGGTTGCTTTATGCGTTGCCACAGAACAAAATATTGCTATAGATTTTACCCCATATTGTTGCAGTTATGAGGGATATTCTTGTAACAAACCTAATAATTCAGATTTTTTCATGGTATTATCTAGATTATGATCGCTACCGTAATTAAGTCTGTATTTTTAAGATTCATTCCGGGGATTTTAGCTTATTTAATTAGTCCGAAATTACCACCTATTACACAGCCAAATAAAAACCATGCTCCTACGGGATTATTGATGCCAATAAATCTAAATAAAGATGATATGAAGTCAATAGTAATTATAATCCAGGAGCGTAACTGTGCGATTATTGCTATGAATATCCAGGACATAAATAGACAAGCAAGGCAGACTAGAGCACAGATAATTAATAATTTCCAATACTTTTTTTGCCATTCATAGATTTTTTTTTCGAGGTTCTAAAGCTTCTGCTTTGATAAGGTTAGGGACGATTTTTCTGGTATAGTCTCCAGAAGAAAATTGCTCCTATTAAAATTATTAGTAGGTTAGCACAAACAAGTTGTAAGGG
>JAKQYG010000090.1:0-1328 GCA_023356515.1 Trichodesmium sp. MAG_R04
ATAGCAATTAAACTAGCAATTCCTACCACAATAATTGTGCCTAAAATAGCATTAGCAATGCCTCCTGTATCTTGACCTGCTGCAGGAGGTAACTTAGTAAACAAATCTAAGTTTATACGAGGTAATCCTTTGATAAAAACATAAATTAATACTGCAAATAGAGGGACCAAAGCGATAATTATACATGTTCCTGATAATCCTGTCATTACTTTATTAAATATTTCTCTTGGTCTTTTAGGGTTTCTTTTTAGATTAATGATAGGTTCAGAATTTTTTGTGGTAATATCTGCCATTATGAATTAAGATATGAACATAAAAATTGCTAGTTATATAAGATAATACTCATTTAAAATGTGTATTAGTAAGCTATAATTTAGGATTTAGAGTGTTTTTTCTGAACGAGGCATACAAAAATAAATAAGTTGTTTGAATGTAAAAAGCTTAATAAATAATCATAACTCATTTCTATCAATACTTAGCTTTAATTTGATTCACAACCCAATTAGCTAATATATTTACCATTAGGGTTAAAGCAAATAAAATAACTCCTGCATACATCAGAGAAGAAAGTTGTAAACCAGAAGCTTCAGAAAATTGGTTTGCCATCGAAGAAGCGATAGTATTAGCAGGGGCAAAAAGAGTCACTTTAATCGAGTTAGCATTACCAATTAACATTGTTACAGCCATAGTTTCTCCCATTGCTCTACCCAAGCCTAACATTATACTACCAACAATTCCTGAGAAAGCTGCTGGAATTAATACTCTAATAATAGTACCCCAACGACTAGCTCCTAAACCTAAAGAAGCTTGTCGCAAATCTGGTGGTAAACTAGCAAGAGAATCACGAGAAATTGCCGTAATAATTGGTAATATCATTATTGATAAAATAATTGAGGCAGGAAACATTCCCGGACCTCCTGCGCTAACATTATCAGGAATAGAAAAAATTGGAATCCACCCCAGATATTTACCCATAAAAGTTTCTATTGGTTTCAAAAAAGGCAGCAAAACATAAATACCCCATAAACCATAAACTACACTAGGAATAGCTGCTAGTAATTCCACCATAAAAGTTAATGGAATAATGATTTTTTGGGAGATAAAATCCTCACTTAAAAATATTGCTGTACCTAGACCAAGGGGAACTGCAATAAACAAAGCTAATACAGAACTAACTAAAGTTCCTACAATCATTGGCCAAGCGCCATAATCACCTTTACCGTCATTAGCAACAGGGTTCCAAACACTTTTAAATAGAAAGCTAAAACCGAATTCATTCAGGGATGGTATTGCTTGCCAAGCTACTGTCAAAGCCATTAATATTAGAA
>JAKQYG010000090.1:1428-11176 GCA_023356515.1 Trichodesmium sp. MAG_R04
TAATCACCTTTACCGTCATTAGCAACAGGGTTCCAAACACTTTTAAATAGAAAGCTAAAACCGAATTCATTCAGGGATGGTATTGCTTGCCAAGCTACTGTCAAAGCCATTAATATTAGAAGAATTACTATACCCCAAGCAACAACTTTAGTCAGAGCAATAAAAACACCATCAAACTTTTTTTCTGCATTACTCCGAGAACGAGTATCCTTTTCAAATTTATATTGTTCAATCATATAATTTTTTACATCTATAAAAATTAGCGCTAATATATTTACAGAAGACTTCGGACAAGTGATGTACAGGGTAAATAGTGTAAAAATATTGTAGTGCGGGCATATTGCCCGTGTAAGTTCACCTCATAACAACGGAAAGCGCTGTATAACCTTTTTGAATGGTAATTTAATTTAGTCAGCTTCAGGGAATTTATACGGGTACTTTTGAGATTATATAGCAATCCTATTTTATTCAGGTCAAAAATCTGGCCTCTTTTTGATAATGGGCTTGGAGACAATAGTTAATGGTTAAGATTTTAAATTTAATTCAGAACTCAGAATTCTGAATTAAATCTATTTTGATGCTATTTGAGATTCATATTATAATCTGGGCTAATTTTATCAGCAGTTTCTAGAACTTTTTGACGTACATTATCAGGTAAAGGAATGTAGCCTAATTCAGAACTTACTTTTTGACCTTCATTTAAGCCATATTCAATCATTTTTTCCAGACCTTGAGCTTTGGTTGGGTCATCATATTTACCATAAGCCAGGATCCAAGTATAAGTTACAATTGGATAAGAAGTATCTCCTTCTGGGTCAGAAATAAAAGCTCGTAAATTTTCAGGTAATGTAACTGCTCCTAAAGTTGCTTTCGCTGATTCAAAATTAGGCTCTATATATTTACCAGATTTATTCTCTAGGGAGGCAATATTCAGACCTGCATTCTCGGCACTCTTAGCATAACTATACTCAACATATCCTATAGCTCCCTCAGTTTGAGTAATTTGAGCAGTTACACCATCATTCTTTGCACCACCAATACCTACGGGCCATTGAACAGTTTTACCTTCCCCTACTTTCTGTTTCCACTCAGGACTAATAGCACTCAAATGCTTTGTGAAAACTCCAGTTGTACCACTACCATCAGAACGATATACAACTGTAACTGTTGTATCTGGCAGATTTATGCCAGGGTTAATTGTTGTTATCTTTGGGTCATTCCATTTTTTAATCTTACCCAAAAGGATATTTACATAAACTTCCCGGGAAAGTTTAAGATTAGAAATCTTAGGCAAATTGTAAGCTAAAACGATACTACCTGCAGTCATTGGTAGCAAGATAACTCCTTTGTCTACTTTGGCAATTTCCTCATCTTTCATTGCCACATCAGAAGCACCAAAATCTACTAATTCTTGAGTAAATCTCTCAACACCAGCACCACTACCCACTGACTGATAATCTACTTGTAGGTTAGGGTTACTCTGGCCCAAGTCTTGAAACCAACGTTGATATATAGGTGATGGAAAAGAAGCTCCAGCACCTAGAAGTCTTACCTGATCACGTCCATTATCACCACCACTACAAGCAGCTAAACCAATTGTTAGAACAACTGCAAAGACTTTTGCAGTAATACGAGTTATTCCATAAATATTTATACCAAATTCCATGATTATTTATCTCTCTATATTTCTCTAAACACTAAGAATAATAGAACATATACTAACATATTTAGGTTAAAGAAGGGCTATTTTTTGCTCATAATTAGATTATTAATAATTATTTTTTCCCCCTGGGTAATAAGTTAATATTTATTGAAAATATTTAATCTTTTTTTCTACTTAAAAATTCTAAATTATTTATATGTAAATGCTTTAATATTTAATCAGCAAGCCTGTATTATAAACACTTTCACTTTAATTTATTTTTACCTTTTGTTATTTACTTGGTTTAAGCTTGCACTGGCAAGTAAAAATAATCAATGCTTCTGTTATTAAACAGTATGAATATGTGATATCTAAAATTTATTGGTAGTAACCATTTGTTGAAAATGTATGATACCAAATCCGATTTAATAAGGGGATATTCATAAAATTGAAAACATTTGTCTGATAAAGATTTGGTGAATTGGGCAACTAACCGATAATAACCGGATTTAGTATGATTTGTTTGTTTGAGAGAAACCAATAAATAAACCCTTCTGAAATATATTGTATATAGCACTCGAAGCAAAGGTTAGGACATTACTAAATGCTGAAATTCAGTCAGGGATTACTTCTGACTTCTTACTTACCCGTAGTGCTATACTTCGACTGCTATAAAATACAAAAGAAGGGATAGTGGAGCTGGATAAAGATGCACCAGCACCTATAAGGTTGACTTTTTTCTTGAGCGAGACTGTACTTGATCCCAGCAATTGTATTAGCTAGACTAATTGTTAAGGCTACTAAGGACACCTTGTAAGTCTTACTAATAATCTGACTAAAACTAATACTAAATGTCATAAGTAGTTGTGTATTGAAATTTGATATTAGTTTTAAACAAAAATAACAGTCAGGGTCTATTAGAAAGTACTAAGATTAAAAATAGATTAATAAAATATCAAATAAAAGTTAAGAATTTTTAGGTTATATCAAGAGTAAGTAAATCGATTTTGACTAATTTTAGCCGTCAAAATCACTTTTAGTCAGAAATATTAGACATTTAGGAATTATGGAGATACCACCATCTCAAATAATATGATGTAAGCCCTGATGATAAATTGTTCCTGATGATTATGTTTTGAGAATTGTTAAGTATTAATTACTTCACCTTGCAAATTCTCTACGATTTTATTAAGCATATTGATTAAAAAATACTACTTTAATGTTAGTGCTATGGAAATTAAGGGATTAAAGATGGTAGGATTTGGAAAATATACAAATTACCTCAACTATAAAGGCTCACCGTGGTGAAAACACCTCTACTAAATAATATAGAAAATAAAGAAGCAAATGCTAAAGCTTTCCTGTCTTTCCCAGAGGCAAAAAATGAGTTAAAGATATGCCTCGATGATTTGGCTAAGCAAATTATTTCTGGGTATAGTCTAAATCGAGAAGAGGCAATTATGCTCACTCAGATAGCAGGAGAAGAGAATATTCTTTTACTTTGTGAAGCTGCTGATCGGGTTCGCCAAGCTTGCTGTGGAAATGTTGTAGACTTGTGTAGCATCATTAATGTTAAGTCTGGGGGCTGTTCAGAAAATTGTAGCTTTTGTTCCCAGTCAGTTCATCATCCTGGGGAAACTTCTCCTATTTATGGTCTCAAATCTATCAAAGAAATCTTAGCTCAAGCCAAAGCAGCAGAAGCTGCTGGAGCTAAAAGATTTTGCTTGGTATCTCAGGGTCGTGGTCTTAAGTATAATAGTCCCAAGTCTGTAGAGTTTGATCAAATTCTGGCCACAGTAAAACAAATTATTGCTGAAACTAATATTAAGCCTTGTTGTGCTTTGGGAGAAGTAACACCAGAACAAGCTCAAGCATTGGCAGAGGTAGGAGTAACTCGCTACAATCATAATTTGGAAACTTCTGAGGATTTTTATCCAGAAATTGTAACTACTCATAGCTGGAATGACCGAGTTAAAACTGTGAAAAATCTAAAAGCAGCAGGTATTCAAGCTTGCACCGGAGGTATTATTGGCATGGGAGAAACTTGGGTAGATAGAATAGATTTGGCCTTAGCTTTGAGAGATTTAGAGGTTGAGTCTGTGCCTTTGAATTTGTTAAACCCTCGCCAAGGTACGCCATTAGGTGATTTGCCTAAATTAGACCCTTATGATGCTTTGAAGGCGATCGCTATTTTTCGTCTTATCCTACCAAACCAAATTATTCGTTATGCTGGAGGACGAGAAGCTGTGATGGGAGAATTACAAGCTTTGGGTTTAAAGGCTGGTATTAATGCTATGTTGATTGGCCATTATTTGACAACTCTTGGTCAACCTCCAGAAAAAGACCAAGCAATGCTAGAATCTCTGGGTCTTCAAGGTGGGGAAACTTCTATTCCTACTAATAAGTTTTAGGTATTAGAATAATTGTTTGTTCTCAAAAATAATTGTTAATTGCCGTGACAATTACAATAGAATTACTATGGGCAATTGCTGGTTTACTCTTGACAATTGCTGCGACATTTGTACCTGCCTCTTTCGCGAGTCCTACTTGGATTTGGGAACAGCAAGAAGTTAAGACTTTTTCTTTGGGAGTAACTTACCAAGTTGGGGCAGTTTTGTTTATTGGTTGTTTGGGTGGAAAAAATGCTGCTGTTATTTCTCAAATAGCCTATATATTTTTAGGTCTAACTTTATTACCTGTGTTTACTCATGGTGGTGGTATTGGCTACTTGAGAGAACCTAGTTTTGGTTATTTATTGGGTTTTATGCCTGGAGCTTGGATATGTGGAAATTTAGCTTTTAAAGCAGATCCTAAACTAGAATCATTAGCTTTTAACTGTTTATGTGGTTTATTAAGTGTTCATGTAACTGGGTTAGCTTATTTGATTATTAGTAATATTGTAGGGTGGAAAAATACAGAGTCATTATCTTTATTTGAAGCTATTTTTAGATATTCTATTCTTCCTTTACCAGGACAACTAGGAATTATATGCGCTGTCGCAGTTATGGCTTATTTCCTACGACGTTTACTATTTTATTAACTAACTAGGCCTTACGGATTGAATATTAAAGCATTGAAAGATAAAGGTTTTAGCTTTTTTTATTGAAAAAAGTGCATGATTTTCGGTCCTTCAAGCTCACAAAGTAGGATTTTAGGCGAGCCACAGCTAAAGATCAGCAAGGGAGAATTCTTACCGAAAAATTGGGTTTAAAGCCTCGCCCATAAGCGGGTGACTTTTTAGTCGATTTTTTTCACCGGTTATGTTATGGTCCTTTTTAGTTTACAAGAAATATATTAGTCGCGGGTGGGCATACCGAGACAAAAAACGGAAATTGAGGCCAGGAGCTAGACTACTGCCAAAGTAGCAGCAGTCTGTGAAATTTCAACCCGCCGAGGGGCTACGGCTCGGTAGAAAACCCGGTGCTTTTAGGCCGGGGAGGTTGTCAATGCTATCCCCTCCTCTGTAATTGCCTAACTTACTACTCCCTACTTATAGCACTCGAAGCAAAGGTTAGGACATTACTAAATGCTGAAATTCAGTCAGGGATTACTTCTGACTTCTTACTTACCCGTAGTGCTATACTTCGACTGCTATATGCTAATTTTTTGCACATGATGTATTTGTTAATGTTGCAAAAACGACTAAATTTTTTAAGGGTTTTAAATGAGTATTAGCTTACTCTCTACTCCCTCCTTCAAAAAACTTTTCCAACAAACCCTAATTGTCAGTTTTCATATAGTAGATTTGGTGATTAATGTGGTACGATTGATGGTGAATTTAACTAATATAGTGATCGTTAAACTTGAAATTACGTTTCAAAAAAAATCCTTCATTTTGGATAGCCGCTATTATCAGCATTGTTTTAGACCATCTGACTAAATTTTGGGTAGTACAAAATTTTCAACTAGAAGAAAGTCGGATTTTATGGCCTGGTGTATTTAGCCTTACTTATGTAACTAATACTGGAGCAGCTTTTAGTCTCTTTAGTAATGGTGGGGTTTATTGGTTACGCTGGCTATCTTTAATAGTTAGTCTAGGTCTGATGAGTTTTGCTTGGTTTGGACCTAGGTTTGATATATGGGAACAACTAGGTTATGGTTTAATTTTAGGAGGGGCATTGGGTAATGGTATTGATAGGTTTGTGTCTGGTTATGTCGTTGATTTTTTGAATTTTCGCCTTATAGATTTTCCCATTTTTAATGTAGCAGATATTTCAATTAATATTGGTATTATCTGCTTACTAGTTGCTACATTTTTTGCTGAAAAACCTAAATTGAGAGAATAGAGAATAGGTATTAGGGAAAAATATTTATATCGAATGTGTTATTAATTAGTTGATAAGTTTTTCTTTCTAACTTTCTTACTTTTTTCTTCTTTCTTCTTTAAGACAATTATCACAATGACCGCAATGCATATTCTGAGGTTGTTGGGAAAAACCAAATGCTTCTAGTAAAAACTGCCATCGACATTTCCTAGTGGAGAGATATTTATTCATATCCTTAATTCTTGAATTGTAGTTTAAAGATACTGTTTTATCACTACCAGAATTATCAATAATATAGTTAAATGGGTCATACCATCTCAATTTTCCAGAAGAATGCAGAATAGATAGGGCGATCGCTGCATGAGGAAATTCATCTATTAAGCTATCAATGTTTCCTGTAGTTGGTAGTTGCTTTATTAATTTTTGAGCTGTTTGATATTGTGACTTCAGTTTTTCTGCTAAAAATTTTTGTCTTTGTTTATCTTCTGGGTCTAGCCAACCTGTTGGTTCACTAATTAAAGTTAAAGCTTCTGCTAATTTTCCGTCTCTACCTCCTCTGCCAATTTCTTGAATATATTCTGATAAAAGTGATGGTGCTTGAAAGTGTATTACCCATCGCACGTCTGGTTTATTTATTCCCATTCCAAAGGCAGAAGTACAGACTACAAAATTTATTTCTCCACCTATCCAAGCTTTTTCAATATGTCGTCTTTCTTTTGAACTTAAACCTGCATGATAAGCTATGGTTTGATAATTTTTTTCTCGTAATATTTCTGCTAAGTTTTCACTGTCTTTTCTGGTTCTCACATAAACTAAGCCTACTTGTTTTTCTCTGTTTCTGATAAACTTAAATAATTGTTGACGACGACTTTTAGGGGTACAAATATGTTGAATTTTTAGATGTAAATTATTTCGATAGGGGTTGAGTAAAAATGGTGTTGGGTTTTGTAGCTGTAAGGTAGTTTTGATAATTTTTTGTGCTTGAGGATCGGCAGTGGCGGTGAAGGCTGCAATGGCAATGTTTGTTCCTGGTGGTTTTGATTTCATTAGTGCTGGCCTGACTGCTCCTAAGCGTCTATAAGCAGGACGAAATATTTCTCCCCATTGTACTAGGCAGTGAGCTTCATCTAATATTAAACCATTGATTTTTATCTGAGGTTGAGATAGTAAGTTCCAGATTTTTTTGTTGAATAATGTTTCTGGGGAAAGATAGAGTAGTCTAAGTTTATTTTGTTCTAATTTTTGGAGTGTTTCTCGTTTTTTTTGTGGGTTAAGTTGACTGTGGAGCAAGGTAGCAGGTAGGGAGCGATCGCTTAGTTCTTGTACTTGGTTTTCCATTAGGGCTACTAGGGGAGAAATTACTAGAGTTAAGCCCGTTTTTAGGAGGGCTGGAAGTTGAAAGCATATTGATTTTCCCCCTCCGGTTGGCATTATAATTAGAGCATCTTTTCCTGTTAATAAGCAGTTTATTATTTCTCCTTGTGGGGGTCGGAAATTATCGTATCCCCAGATTTTTTTAAATGTTTCTTTGACTGTATTCCAGGATGTTTGTTCTGAGTTTTTCATTCTTAAATATAGTTTTTTTTATTATGTTTGAAGTCGTCATTTTAGTTATGGGTTTTCAGTTTTTTAGTTCTTTTAATCATACAGCGTGGGTATCTTGCTAATGCAGGTATACTATATAATGATGCGAAAAGCTGTAAGTTTAATTTTAATCTGAGGTTTGTGTTCGTATTTTATCTACGTGGACTTTTGAAAAAAATAGGTTGAAAATAAGGTCAAAACTTTTATTAACCTTGCTCATACTTAGTTTGGAGGAATTTTTGGTATAAAAAATATCACATTTCAGCTACTTAGCTACAAAATTTTTCATTCCCAATTTCCCAATTTCTTGAGGCATTTTTTAATTTTGAGTCCAAAGCGATCGCCATCTTGTAGGGAGTTCCAGAAAAGATTCTGAAACCCTTTTAATACTATTCCAAAATCAGTATTTTTGGAGATGTCTAATAGGTAGAGCACCCCTACAATATTAAAAAAAAAATTTAAAATTCTGCTGCTAAAGCAGCAACACAACGTTCACAAATTGTGGGGTCTTCTGAGGAGACACCAACATGAGTAGAATAATTCCAACAGCGATCGCATTTCTCACCATCTGCTTTGACCACTCCTATGCCTAAAGAATCTGATATAGATTTATATTCGAGGTTGGCTAAAGCTTCTGGAGCTTCTAATAGTTCTACTTGAGAGGTAATAAATAGATAACGTAATTCATCAACCCCATTACCAGGAATCATAGTTTTAATATTATTAGGTTGTTGAGTTAAAGTTTCAGTTTCTACTACCTGTTTATCTGAGGTAAATTCCACTTTTTGGGAAGGCACAACAACTCCTTCTGGAGATACTAAAGTTGTTGACTGTTTGATTGTATTGTCTGCTAATTTTTTATTCTTAAGTAATAAAGTTTCTTTACCTAATATATCTTTAGCAGTAAATTTAATTTTCTCTAAGAAACTTTTGCGACTTTTAGCAAATAATAAATTCTGAGTAATAAAGTAGATTGTGTAGATAATTCCAACTAATATTATGATGTAATTTACTACAGGTATTTGGTCAATTGTTTTTACTACTATCATTATTAGTTTTATTGATAATAGTAATACAAGGAGCAAAAATAATCCTCCTAAAGCTTTTTGATATACACTAAATAATTTGCTTATCTTATTAGAAGAATCTGATAAATTTTCTTGACTTTTATCAAAATCATCAGAAGATTTTTGCGAATTATTAGGAGTTTTATTTTCTGCTTTTTCAGGGTCAATTTTGATTTTTGCTCCCACAAATTCTGACTTAGTTTTTTCTGCTTTAGCAATAGGATTAAAAGCTTGAATTTGCTCTCGCAATTTAGTATCTTTTACATACAACAATACTTTAGCTTCTAGAGGGGCGCCGATCGCTTTTTCTGCCCGCGCTTTTTCCAGCACTTTGTTCACTTCAGTGCGAGTTTTTCGTAACTCTTCCCATAACTTAGCCAATTCTGGGTTATGCCATTTTTCCTCTAATTTCACCCACCCAGACTCGAATACAGATTTATAGGGAGTTGGATAAGGAAGATTTTGCCAAATATCTTCTGCCATATGGGGCAAAACTGGAGCGATCGCTTTTGCCAAGTTTTCTACAGCTATAGCTAAAATAGTCTGACAACTACGCCGTCTGTAAGCATCAGTGGCGCTAATATAAAGTCTGTCTTTAGCAATATCTAAATAAAAATTGGATAAGTCAACCACACAGAAATTTTGAATTGTTTGGAAAAAGCGGAAATACTGAAACTTCTCAAAACCATCCTTAACTTCGGTAAATACCTCTGTCATCCTGTGCAACATATAATGGTCTAATTCTGGCATTTCCTCATAAGCAACCGCATCTTTTGCCGGGTCAAAATCATGGATATTCCCCAATAAAAATCGCGCTGTGTTTCTAATTTTGCGATAAATATCTGCTATTTGCTTGAGAATATTTTTACCCAGGGGTACATCAGAAGAATAGTCTACAGAGGAAACCCACAAACGCAAAATATCTGCACCATAAGCAGGTTCTTGTTTTTTATTTTTACCACCTTCGATAACTATTGATGGGTCTACCACATTTCCCAGAGACTTACTCATTTTGCGACCATTTTCGTCAAGCACAAAACCGTGAGTCAAAACCGTTTTATATGGTGCAACACCATTAGTAGCAATACTGGTCAGCAAACTTGACTGAAACCAACCGCGATGTTGGTCAGAACCTTCCAAATATATATCAACTGGATATCTTAACCCTTCCCTTTGTTGAGCAACTGCTG
>JAKQYG010000091.1 GCA_023356515.1 Trichodesmium sp. MAG_R04
AATCAAACTTTGCACGTTTCTCAAGCAGCTTGGTTTTCTCGTTCCATTGACTGTCAAAATTTAACTGGTAAAAAAGCGGTGGTATTTGGTGATAATACTCATGCTGCTGCCATGACAAAAATTTTGGCACGGGAAATGGGTATTCACGTAGTTTGGGCGGGTACTTATTGTAAGTATGATGCTGAATGGTTCCGGCAACAAGTGAGTGAATATTGTGATGAGGTTTTCATTAGCGAGGATAATGGGGAGATTGGAGATGCGATCGCTCGTGTGGAACCTGCGGCAATTTTTGGCACCCAAATGGAGCGTCATGTTGGTAAGCGTTTAGATATTCCTTGTGGTGTTATTGCTGCACCTATTCATATTCAGAATTTCCCTATTGGTTATAAACCTTTTATGGGTTATGAAGGTACTAATCAAATTGCTGATTTGGTTTATAATTCCTTTACTTTAGGAATGGAGGATCATCTGTTAGAAATATTTGGTGGACATGATACTAAGGAAGTTATTCATAAAGGAATTTCTGCTGATTCTGATTTGAATTGGACAAAGGAAGCTAAGACAGAATTAAACAAGGTACCTGGTTTTGTCCGGGGTAAAGTCAAGCGAAATACAGAAAAGTTTGCCAGAGAACGCGGTTTTGGTGAAATTTCTTTGGAAGTTATGTATGCAGCAAAAGAAGCTGTCGGTGCATAGTTAATTTTTGTTAGTTTCAGGGTGGGTTTTCCCACCTTTTAGGTTTCAAATTTTATCCTTATTTTTCCTCGAATTACAAAACGTAACAATCTGTCTACACAAAGACGTTCTTCTTCTGTGATTGATTCATCTAATATAGCAGCCATAAGACCATAACAATCTGATTTAGTCAAATGAGAACTTTTAGCTACAGAAGCCATTATTTCGTTGATTGCGCCAGGTAGTAAGTTAACTTCAAGCATAAGATAAAATTTAAACTCTATACTGTTATATTCTCCTATATTTAAAGTTGTAACAGTGACTAATAAAGTCTTGGTGAGGTGATAATAATTACTAAGTCAAGTGAAACAAATCAGTGAATTCTTGTGATATAGATCACCTTGGGTTTTATATTAAAGAACAGGTAAATAATTAAGATTGAATAATTAAGAAATAAAATATAATGTTTGAACAACTATAGCAATCCTATTTTGTTCGTGGCAAAAATCCTACTGTTTTTTAGAGAATAAGGAACAGGTAACAGACAATAGGCAAGAGTTTGAAAAGTTTTATTTACTTTTTGATTTGTCGCAACCTATTTAGGATTGCTATATATGGTGCAATACCATTTTGAAGAATTTCTGTAAAGGCTAAGCCTTTATGAGAAAGACTTGTAGACGCTCATTTGTAACAAAAATTTATTGAATTAGTATAAATTACATCTAGGTATGAATGCACAGCATTCCGAAGGAAAGCTACAGAAGAGATTGTCATAGCAATAGCTACAACTAATAATGTTGCTGAAGAGCAAATATTTAGTGTATATCCGTAGTCAAATCACACTAATTTCAACTTATAAATTTTTCTGTTTATTCTTAGCAAATTTCAATAATTCTTGAGCTTCTTGATAATAAGTTGTTCCTGGTTTCACATTCTCTAAGTTATTAATAATTTCCTGTAACTTGCTAGCAAGTAAACCTCGATCAGAATTATCGAAAACGTATTTTTTCCAATCTGCAATTAAATCTTTACCCTGCTTAAAAGCCGTTCCTGACTCCCTTTCTGCTTGCAACTTCATTTTCACATTAGCCAGTTTAAGCTGATATTCGGCTATTTTACTCTGGGCTGCCAAATAGCTTGGATTATTTGCCGATATTTTTTGTAATTGATTAATTGCTTGCTCCCATAAACCCACTATTACTTGCCATCGTTGCTCTGAATGAGGTCCATTTTGTGAAGCTTCAGATGCCTGTAAACCAAATTTTTTCGCCACTTCTATAAAAGTAAAACTGAGTTTATTACCATCAGCCAAACCTACTTCTGTTTGAAAATCTCGTTGAGCGGCAGCTAATTGTGGTTTTGCTATTTTTTTTGCAACAGTAGTAGGTGGAATTTGTGCTAACTTATCTATTCCAGTTTGCCAATTAGCGATCGCCTGTTGTTTTTCTGTTGAGGTTGTAGCTTCCAGATATTGTTGTTTAGCACTTGCAATTGCTTGTTCTGCCTCCTTTAACAATGTTTGAGCATTTTTTTCTTGAAATACCTTCGCTTCCATTCGCCCTACCTGTTTTCTTGCCGTTTCAAATTCATCTAATGTGAATTTCCAAGAACAATTAAAAAAGGTACAGTATCTTTCAGGATAATAACCTAAAAACCATACTGGCAAATCATCAAGATGTTTTTGCGCTAAGGCAACTTTTTCCGCACCAAAATTGATATCTGCGCTAGAAGTTGCTTTATTAATTAGTTGGTCTGCTTGTTCAACATTAGTGATCGCCTCTCGATAGTTATAATTCATATTTATATAACTTGGTAGCAAAATTATTGGTGCTATTCTGGATACAGGCTTACGAATCATTGGATAGGGTAAATTTGCCACCCAAACTATCCCTGCCATTCCCAGTAATGCAGCAGGTATCCAAGCAATTTTACTTAACATTCCAGATGGTGTATTTACTTTAGCTGCTTTCTGAATAACTGTGTCACTAAAATTAGGAAATTGATCTTTTACTATATAACTTAACTCTTCTGATTTTAGGGGTTCTCCTAATTGGAATCGTAACTTATCCAATCTTTTCATTACTATTTTTTTTCCCACTTCCCCAACTAAATCTTCTTTGGCACATTTGTTAACTTCTACCTCTAATAGTTTATAGGCTCGGTTATATAAGCGTGACATATTTTTACCTCTAGATTTATTAATTAAATTGTAATATATAGCAGTACAAAAAGACGTTAAGACACTTTTTAACTTCTTCCATGTCCTAAAAAAACATTGTTCAGGAATCTAAAAATGTCCTAACCTTAGCACGTAGCGCTATAGAATATTACTGGACAGTACAAAGTTCTTAGTAGAAAAAAGTATTTTAGATTTCTTAGTATAGCTTATTAATCTAGACTTAAAATCAGGACTTAGGCAAAGACAATATATATAGCGCATGACAATTTAGACGATCTTCACTTTAGCTTCATGGGTTAACGCAGCTTTGCGTCAGCAATCGCCTAACTATTTTTATTCAAAAACCTTTATTTGTTCAAGTTAAATAACCTTTATAATTATGTAATTATTGTCTAATTATTAAAGACTTTTAGCAAGTTGATTTAACAATTTGTAACCTTATTTATAATACATCTTAAAAGTAATATCTATCTAAAAAAAACTAATTATGGTATTGACAATTCAATATGATAGTACCCTGCTATATATACCGTATCTGCGTAAGTCCTGATAATTTTAAACATACCGCGTTAACTGCACGCGATAACGTTCTTTTTTCGTGATCGCAACCTCTCCTACTTCTAACCTTCCTTTTCCTCGAATTGCAATTAAGTCCCCTGTTTTTACCGAATAACTTGCCTGACTAATTTCTTTCCAATTAACCCTCACATCTCCTCCATCAATTAAGTCAACCATTTTACTGCGAGACATTCCAAAACCTCCCGAGGCAACTGCATCTAATCTCATAGAAGCCTCCACAGTTGTTAACTCTTTCTTTTTCGGATGTCTAATTTTTAATTCACTGAATTCTATGGGTTTAATCTTAACAGGAACAGACCGAACTTGTTGAAAATTCATTTCTAAATATTCCACCAATTCAGGAACAACAATTGCCTGGGCACCTCGTTCTCCCAAAATAATAATATCTCCGGTTTTTTCTCTCTCTATTCCTGTACCTAACATGGAGCCAAGAAAGTCTCGGTGAGTAGCAGTATCAAATAGAAAATTTCCCTCAATATTAATAACTTTTAAGTCCACGCTCGAAGTATCAATAGGTAAATCTGAACGAGCGATCGCTAATCGTTTTCGTTCAGCTTGAGTATAACCACCCCAAGACACTATTTCTAATTCAGTTAACTTTTGAAAAATTCCTTCTGCTTCAAATATTTCTGGTGGCGATAAAAAATTACTCTGAATAATTTCCCAAGTTTTAATAGCTTGTTCAGCCAAGTCAATTATCCGAGTGATAGTTTTACGATTTTCAATTCCTTTAAGTAGTTCTTCTTTTGGTAACATAGTTATTATTTATAAGTAAGAAGGAAGAAGAAATAAATTAAAAGTTTAGGATAGTTTTGCTCCTCATCAACCTACAGCGGTTTTGAACTTGATGAGGTACAAAGTGTTACAAGTTTAGAGAATAAACAATCAATATCATTTGGTCGGCTACCTTTTTTAATTGTTTGATAATCTATTTTTTTTTATGACTTCTTAAACCATAAAGCATGGCAGAAAAACCTGTAATTATTTAGATATAAATCTAATATATCACAAGAAATGTCTAATAGTGTCTAATTGTGTCCAATTATTTTAATATTGTTGATAGCCCTTGAAATTATTATCAAGTCAAAATTGTCAGTAATCACAAATCTTACTTTTAACTTCCACCCAAGGGGAAGGTAAGGGGTAGCTGACTTACGTTAACTTTCCGGTTCAGAATATCCTTGAATATTTTCTGGTTTAAACTGATATAAAGTACGAGTTGCTAAACGAGTCAAAGACTCCGAACCTTTAACAACAATTAAATACTTACCTGCTCTCAAACGATTACGATAAGGTAAAGCATTACCACTGCCAATAACTAAACCCACTCCACCACCAACAAAAGTTCCACCCATTGCGCCAGAAATACCACCCAATATACCACCAATAAAATGATTGCCAAGTTCTCCTGCCCAAGCAAAGGTATTTAAACCTGTAATCACACTAAAAGTAACACCAGCAGCAAACCCGAAGGGTATAAGCCAAGTAATCATGCTCAGCGCTTGTTTGCGGGCCTGCTCATTAGGATCGATTAGGCCATATTCATCAGCAGTTTGATATCCCTTACCTAATATCGCTACTTGTCTCATGGGTAAACCCTCTTTTTCTAAAGCAGAATAGGCCGCTTCAGCTTGAATACGGTCTGATAATACAGCAACCAGATAATTCATAGAAATTAATAAAAATATAATATAATCTTAAATAGTGGAAATTTAACATTGTTTAAGTTTCTTGCTTTCCAATTCTGCTGTTGCGTCTAAAAAGACACACATGTTAGGAAGGGGATGCCGTTTCGCCATATTTTTTATATTTCTGGCCGTGTTTTGTTCGCTACATGTCACAATGCCACAGTGTAGATAGGAATGGATTCTACTTCATAAAACTAATATGAAACGCCATAATTAAGTAACATTTTTATTTTTACTTCTTACTTTACCTGAGGCCGTCGGCAGTTAGTTAATCATCCACAGACACTAACTTTCAAGCCAACCAATTTTTTTAAATAAATTAATACTTGCATTCAGATCATGCTCTGTAGAACTAAGATGCCTAGGCTAATCATAAGTCCTTCAGGCCTAATGGCATATTAAATTTACAGTTATTATTTTTTGTCCATCTTGACAATGGTAACATAAATTTCTATTATCTAGAGGAAAAGGAGTATTTCTAAATCAATGGGACATAAAACCTCATAAGTTTATCGCGGCTCCATAATTGTGTAATTGTAGTAAAAAAATCCCCAAAGAATTATCCAAAACAAGTTATTGTTGTGAGCACTGCGGTACAGTTAAAATTTTTCTGATAATTAATTAAATTAGAGGCCAATACTGTTACTTTGAAGGGTATAGTTGTTATTTAAGGCACAAAAAAATCAAACTGAAGCAGAAGTTTCAGTAAAAAAATCATCAAATAACCCATTATTCAACTAAACTTCCTATGCCAAAAGTTCTTGTATCCGATTCAATCGACCAAAGTGGAATAGATATTCTCTCCCAAGTAGCTCAGGTAGATGTGAAAACAGGTCTACCTATAGAAGAATTAGTAAAAATCATACCGGAATATGATGGTTTAATGATTCGCTCTAGTACTAAAGTGACCAAAGATATAATAGAAGCTGCCACTAAACTAAAAATTATTGGTCGTGCTGGAGTAGGGGTAGATAATGTAGATGTATCAGTAGCAACTCGTAAAGGTATTGTGGTAGTTAACTCACCAGAAGGAAATACAATTGCTGCCGCAGAACACGCCCTGGCAATGATGTTATCTATGTCGCGCCACGTCCCAGAAGCTAACCAATCAATTATGAGTGGTAAATGGGACCGCAAAAAGTTTATTGGGGTAGAGGTCTACAAAAAAACTCTCGGTGTTATTGGTTTAGGTAAAATTGGTTCCCATGTAGCGAAGGTGGCAAGAGCTATGGGTATGAAAGTTTTGGCTTATGATCCATTTATTTCTACAGAAAGGGCAGAACAGTTGGGCTGTAGTTTGGTAGATATGGAACTGTTGGTCCAAGAGTCTGATTATATTACTCTCCATATACCCAAGACTAACGAAACTTATCATTCAATAAATGCTGAAACTTTTGCGAAAATGAAGCCTACAGCTCGGATTATTAACTGTTCTAGAGGTGGAATTATTGATGAAGTTGCTTTAGCGGAAGCTCTAAAAGAAGGAAAAATTGCTGGAGCTGCTTTAGATGTCTATGAAAATGAACCTCTAGAAGTTGAGTCCCCACTACGAGAGTTGGGACAAAAAATTGTGATGACTCCTCACTTGGGTGCTTCTACTGCTGAAGCTCAAGTGAATGTAGCAATGGATGTTGCTGAACAAATTAGAGATGTATTGTTGGGGTTACCTGCGAGATCGGCGGTGAATATCCCTGGTATGTATCCTGATACTTTAAAGAAACTGAAGCCTTATTTACGATTGGCCGAAACTCTTGGTAATTTGGTAAGTCAGTTAGCAGGTGGGCGTATTGATTTCCTTAATGTTCGTCTTGAAGGAAATTTGGCCACTGGAGATAGTAAACCTGTAGTAGTAGCAGCTTTGAAGGGATTACTTTCTCAAGCATTGAGAGAGCGCGTCAATTATGTAAATGCTTCTATTGAAGCCAAGGAACGAGGTATTCGAGTAGTGGAAACTAGAGATGATTCAATACAGGATTATACTGGTTCATTACATCTAGAAGCTAAGGGGTCTTTAGGCGAACATAATGTTCGAGGTGCTTTGCTAGGAGAAGATGAGATTCGGATTACTAATATTGATGGTTTTCCAATTAATGTCCCTCCTAGTCCATATATGTTATTGACTCTCCACCGAGATATGCCGGGAATTATTGGTAAAATTGGTTCACTTCTGGGTAGTTTTAATGTCAATATTGCCAGTATGCAGGTGGGTCGTAAAATTGTTCGAGGTGATGCTGTAATGGTATTAAGTATTGATGATCCATTGCCAGAAGAAATATTAACTGAAATTATCAAAGAACCAGGAATTAAGAATGCTTATACAGTTGCTCTTTGACCTACTTTTCAGCCTCAAGGCATCGATATTTTTCTGTATTAAATCGGCTAGTATTAGCTCTCAATAAATGATAGAAGCCGGGTTAAGTAACGAAATTTCCCATGAGTGCGAAAAACAATAATCAGGACAATAAACCCGGTTTTTTATTTAGATGCGTAAGTCCTGATTAAATTTATCACAAATTATTTAATTTAGAGATGCTTATCCGATGCTATGAGTCCTAACATTTGTTAACAATGCACGGTGTATAATTTGAGATGTGTGTGTAAGTCCTGTCAAATATAACTGGGAAAAGCTACAATTTTTATGGCATATAACTGGTGGGAAATTAGAATTTTGTGTGACCAAAGTCTGGAGGAAGTAATATTCTGGCGTCTGGATAGTTTTGGTTGCCGTGGTACTGCAAGTCAGGCTAAAGGTAATGATTGTTTAATATTAGCTTATTTACCAGAAGAGCAAACTCAACTATTAGATTTGTCAGCTCTGGCTTTAAATTTGCGTCAAGATTCTCTATGTATGAATTTATCAGTTCCAGTGATGGATTGGCATTTAATTGAGGAAGAAGATTGGGCCAAGAGTTGGAAGCAATATTGGCAACCTCAAGAAGTTGGCGATCACTTTTTGATTCATCCTGCTTGGTTAGCCTTACCAGAGGAGTCAGATAAAATTATCCTTCGTTTAGATCCAGGAGTAGCTTTTGGTACTGGTACTCATCCTACTACAGAATTATGTTTAGAGTCATTAGAAATGCGCTTGGGTTGGGAACCTAATCCTGAAGCTGTAATTGCTGATATTGGCTGTGGTAGTGGTATTTTGTCTATTGGAGCCGCATTATTAGGTGTGCGTCAGATTTATGCTGTAGATATTGACCCTTTGGCGATTAGATCGACTATTAATAATGGAAAATTAAATCAAATAAAGGCAGAAAAATTAATTGTTGAACAAGGAGATATTGAGCATCTGATTCAATTACTTCCTGAACCTGTAGATGGTATAGTATGTAATATTTTAGCTGAAGTTATTGTTGATATAATTCCCTATCTCAAAGTGATAGCTAAACCGACAACTTGGGGTATTATAAGTGGTATTTTATTAGAACAAGCTAAGTCAGTTGCTCATACTTTAGAACAAAATGGTTGGGTTGTAGCTACTCTTTGGAAACGAGAAGAGTGGTGTTGTTTTAATATTCGGAATTTTTAGATTAAATCTGACATTCCGCAGATATTCATATATCTTTATGTATATTTACATTTTCAAAGAGACTTATATCACATAAATTAAACCCTACATTCGAGAGCATTCGGGGCGATAGATTAATAAAACTTATCAATTTAATGTTAAGAAATGCGAAATGTGGGTTAAATAAAGGTTAGTAATCAGGACTTATGTAAACTACCTTTCTTAAAAGGTAGTCCCCAATGTATTTAGTGTTGGTAATGGGATAGAGTATTTTGAAATCCACCCCATTAAGATAACCTTAATTAAACTCAACAGGACTTACGCTGTACCGCTATATATGGTGAATAAATTCGTCTTTTTCCAAACATTGACACTACAATTAGTGTCGTTCCGTAAGTCCTGCTCAATTAGCAGGAACTATATTTTTAGTGATATAACTAGTAAAATAAAATATATTTACTAAAATCATTAATCCCTTGCCGACAAAAGAATTAATTCTGGGAAATACTTGTAAAGTTGCTAATAAAACTAGCAAAATTTCTATAAAAGCAACAATTGACCCATAGTGTTTTGGATCCCAATAAGAAATTGGACTAATAAATCTATAATTACTGAAAGGGAAAAAGTGTCTGTGAGCATCATCATTATGTACTGGAAAATCTAGCAGAGAATGCCAGACCAAACTAATACAAATGACTTGCACAATTTGCCAACCAAAATAGTAGGAAACGAGCCACCCAATTATAGCTAGAGGAATAGAGTGAAAAATAGCAACAATATTTTGGATCAATGGTTGATAATATGCTTCTGACCAAATTTTTGCTTCTGGTAAACGAGTCAGAAACTTTGCCCAGAAGTAGAAAATAAAAATGGGAATATCGGGTAAAATTCCACCAATTACAATAGCAAAATTAGCTTGTTGTGGTTGAGGTTGAGCAAGAAGTGCTAAATTAATAATAGCATGACTTGGTGTATTCATTAGATGACAATTTTTCAGGCCCCCTCGATTTTATCAGGATTTAATATGAAAAAATATGCTGCTCAGAAAAAAGCTTCCTAATTTAACTGGCTTCTAGATTTACTACTCCTTACTTTCTAGAAAGACTTTTGTCAGCAAACCCTAATTTAAAGTACAATTATTATTTTTTCAATCGTTAATATAGACCCAGAGGATAATCAACAGTGCCCGATACTTCTCTATGGATTACAGGAGCAACTCTTAGTGGTAAAACCAGTCGGTTAATAGAAGAATTCTGCATTAGAGGTCAACAGATTCAATCTCCTCTAAATCAAGTTGTTCCCACAATGAAACGAGAAAATCTCAACAGCGATCGCGATAATCAAATAGGAAATTCTCAACATACTGAACCCCAACTCTTAATCTTAGCTACTAATGCAGAGAACCGGATTAATTTGATGGACAGAATTTCAGAAGCTACATCAGAACAATATCCCTATTACTCAACTACCCCATTAGGTTTTTTTGAGGATGAAGTAATCTTATTCTGGCCATTGCTCATCCAAGCCTTGGACTTAAGGGGGCAGTTTCCTTTACGACTACGCCCCGAAACAGAACAGGAACTTGCTGGCAGATTTTGGCGTCCTCAGATAGAGAAACTAAAACAGCCAGGAATTAGTTTAGAGCGGATGATACGTCGAACTCTAGACTTGTTTCAGTTAGCTGCTTTCAGCTGCACGCCTACAGAAGAAATCGGAATGATTTTACAACAGGGATTTGAGGATGTAGGGACTAGTGCTGTAAGAGCCCTAGATGACTTTTGTCTCAATATAGTAGAATTACTGCAAGAGTGGCGAGATTGGTGCTGGCAAGGAGGTTTCCTAACCTACGGAATAATCACGGAGTTTTACTGGCGGTATCTATTGCCAAACTCTACCTATCAGCAACATTTAATTCATCGCTATCCTTTTGTGTTGGCAGATGATGTGGATGAATATCCAGCCATAACTTATCAATTATTCGACTTTCTGTTAGACAATGGAACTATAGGTGTTTTCACTTATAATCCTAATGGTAGTATTCGGTTGGGTTTGGGAGCTGACCCGGAATACCTAGCACAACTACAAGAGCGCTGTCAAATAGAAACATTAGAGACCCCTAAGAATTTAGCACAAGAAATAGGGACATCTATTATTGAATTAGTTGTCAATAATAACCTGAATATTGATCAACTGCCAGCTTATTTTAAATTTATTCAGACTAAATCTCGGGCAGCTTTATTAGGAGAAATAACAAAGATGATCATTAAAGATATAAATTTGGGTATAGTAAAACCTGAGGAAGTAGTAATAATAGCTCCTGGTTTAGATGCGATCGCTCGTTATAGTTTGATTTCAATTCTCAATAATGCTGGAATTGCTGTGGAATCTCTCAAAGAACAACGTCCTCTAATTAGCTATCCGATGATCCGAGCATTGTTGAGTATTTTAACTTTAGTTTATCCTGGTTTGGGTCGTCTAGTAGATCGTGATGCTGTGGCAGAAATGCTGGTAGTATTAAGTCAGAGATCAATTACTAAAAGGAAA
>JAKQYG010000092.1 GCA_023356515.1 Trichodesmium sp. MAG_R04
CCATGGGTTTGCTCCTAGAGAACGACTAGCTTCTAAAGTACAGGTTGACTGTTCTAAAAAGGCCACTCGCGTTAGTAGATAAACGTAGGGATATAAAGTTAGGGTTAACAGGGCGATCGCCCCCCCAAGAGAACGAATTTCTGGGAACCAATAATCACTGACACTCGTCCAACCAAATATTTCTCGCAACCACATTTGTACAGGGCCATAAAATTCTAGCAATTCTGTATAGGTATAAGCTAGAATATAGGCCGGAGTTGCCAAGGGTAATAACATTGCCCATTCAAATATACGACTCCCAGGAAAACGGCACATTGTGACTAACCATGCTGCTCCTACTCCGATGACTGAAACTCCACAACCTACTCCTACCATTAATATAAAGGAATTCAGGAGATAACGGGGTAAAACTGTAGAGGCCAAATGACTCCAGATTTCTCCTGTATCAGAGAAAATACTGCTGAGGACAAATATTACAGGGGCTGAAATGAGGGAGGCGATCGCTATCACGAATATTGTCCAAGCATTCCAGTTAAGACGGTTAATTTTCTTCATATTATCAAACATTTTAATTGTTTATATTAGAAAAGTTTAAATAAACTTACTAATAATTTTTCTTGACAATTAGGTTATAATCATTTAAGAATAGAATAAATAATTTTCCAGACGACTTTGAGAACTATTAGGATTGCTATACAACTTAATTTAGGGTTGCTATATATGACTTTTGACTATAAAAATCTCAGGAAATAGCCTTCCCTTTTAAAGAAATGAAAAAATATTTTCAACGTCTGGATGCAGCTATAAATACTGATAAATGAAATAACAGAGGTTAAGAAATAAATGGCCCAATCGGTAATTCTCCATCTGGAGAGTGTCAGCAAGCAATTTTCTCTCACTACTACCCCTGCTATCCAAAATGTAAATTTAACACTATACCAGGGAGATATACTAGGTTTATTAGGGCCTTCAGGTTGTGGTAAAACAACTTTATTAAGAATAATTGCTGGATTTGAGCAACCACAGTCAGGAATTATTACAATTAATGAGCAGGTAGTTGCTAGTAGACATGATTGGATAGTACCCGAAAAACGCAATGTTGGTATGGTCTTTCAAGATTATGCCTTATTTCCCCATTTGACTGTAGCCAAAAATGTTGCTTTCGGATTACATAATTTCGACAAAAAGTCAAGTACACCCATTAATCATCAGGTAGCAGATGTTCTAGAGTTAGTAGGTTTATCTGGTCTAGAAAATCGTTATCCCCACCAATTGTCTGGAGGTCAGCAGCAACGAGTAGCTTTGGCACGTGCTTTAGCACCAAAGCCAGCTTTGGTATTATTGGATGAACCTTTAAGTAATTTGGATGTCCAGGTGAGGATTAGATTACGCCAGGAATTACGGGATATTCTTAAAAATGCAGGTGCTTCCGGAATTATTGTCACCCATGACCAGGAGGAAGCGATGGCAATTTCTGACAGAGTGGCAGTTATACGAGCTGGATCTGTAGAACAATTTGGTACACCAAAAGATATTTATACTAAACCGGCTTCTAAATTTGTGGCCGAGTTTGTGACTCAGGCTAATTTTTTGCCGGCGCTTCGTCGTGACGAGGTTTGGGAAACGGAAGTCGGTGCTTTTGAGTTGACAAATAATAATATGTTTCGTGGGGAAATTGGTAGTTTGGATGAATTTGATCGTCTTGAGTTGATGATCCGTCAGGAAGATTTGATTTTGAAAGTTGATAATGAGGGGTGTGTAGTGATTCGCGATCGCCAGTTTTTGGGTCGTGAATTTCGTTACTGTTTACAAACTGAATCTGGAAAAGAATTAATTGCTCGTACTACTTCACAAGTAGCATTACCAATTGGAGTTCAAGTCAAAGTGTCTATTGCTGAAGATAACTTGCGAGTTTTTCCTGCAATAGCTGAAGAAAAGTATGGAAAATCTTCTGAGCTAGTTGGAAGTAAGAATTTTTGATACTTGTTTGATACTTGTTGGATAATAGAGATTTTATCTCCTCTTTACGAGTAAAAACACTTACTGGAGACTGCTTAAATTTGACATCCTCCCCGACCTAAAGGCACGGGTTCTCCTACCGAGCCCTAGCTCCTCGGCGGGTTGACGTCTCACAGGCTGCTGCTACTTTGGCAGTAGTCTTATGCTTACCGGCCTGTCCGTTTTTTGTCTCGGTATGCCCATCCGCGACTAATATATTTCCTGTGAACTAAGAACCAACAAGGACTAGACCAGTGAAAAAAAATCAACTAAAAAGTCCCCCGCTTATGGGCGAGGCTTTAAACCCAATTTTTCGGTAAATTATTGTCACAATAAACCTCAAAATCTTAATATCTTATATTAATATTTCCAGAAAATAATTACGAAATAATACAAGGTTAAAATAAATATTACAACTATAGTCAAGTGAGGTAAGAAGAAGCTAGACTTTTAGATAAGATGCAGAGGAGAGAAGTTTTAACAACAAATTAAAGAGGTAGGATTTATGAGTATTTTCAAATCTATAGAAGAAGCCATTATTTATATATCAGGAGCTGTTCGCCGAATTTTTGGTCCTAGTGATGATATGTATCCAATGGTTGGGGTAAGTCCTTTTGAAGGAGATATTTATCAGGAATCTAATTGGTCAGATGTAGACTAGATTTAATGCAATAGAGTTAGTTGACATCCTCCCCAGCCTAAAGGCACCGGGTAACAACCGAGCCGTAGCCCCTCGGCGGGTTGACGTTTCACGGGCTGCCGCTACTTTGGCAGTAGTCTTACACTTGCCGACCCGTCCGTTCTTTGTCTCGATATACCCACCCGCGACTAATTTCCTGTGAACTAAAAACCAACAAGGACTAGACCAGTGAAAAAAAATCAACTAAAAAGTCCCCCGCTTATGGGCGAGGCTTTAAACCCAATTTTTCGGTAAATTCATGTGAAATAGGTTGAAGAAAAAGTTATAGTGATTCCGAATAAGAATGGGATACTTTTTCAGCTAAAACCCTTTCACAGCAAGAAAATTTTGTCTCAATCTAAATCAGAATGACTATATGCTAAATACTCCTTATTAAGTGTTTGGAATGTATGACAGCTTACTAATCCATCTCTATTACCTATTCCAGTCAAAAAAATTGATTGAGGAAAAAGCAAAGAGCAGCACTACCCAATGGTACAGTCAAATTATCTAGACCAACTTTTGATAGGGTCTCTAAAGCAGTAGCAGTTAACGCTACTGGAAGAGCAACGACCCAGGTTTGCCAGATATTGCCTTGCACTACTAATAAAATTAAACTACAAACAGTATAGCTAACCAAATACATCGTTAGGGAGCCTTCGCAACTTTTATTCATACCCCAGATTTGATAGGGATGTTTGCCAAACTTTTGACCAATAATAGCTGCTAACCCATCACCCCAAGCCATAGTTAATATTCCAACTGCAGCATATTGAGGTTGTTGAATAGACCAAAACCAACCGATGAGAATACCAACACTAACTGCGTAGAAAAATGTTCCTAAGCTTTTGCGCCCTACACTATTAATACTGGGAAGGATAGGAAGTCGGTAGGAAATAAGGGCGATCGCTGCTGATATCATTCCTGCGGTAATACCTATCCAGGCGGGAATTTCTAGCCACCAAGCGAATAGAATTACATTCCCTGTGCCAATATGAACGACCTTTCGTGACATTTCTGGGTCAACTTTGGTAAAACGGTTCAGTACTTCAGCAAAGATTAAAATAATTCCTAACCATCCACCGACTAGGAAAATTTGGAGCCAAATATTGGGAAATGTGCTGATGATAGACACTATAAAAAAGCTAAAAAGAACGGATTGACTAAAAGACGAAGATTATTAACAGTTTCAAGAATTTCTTGTAGGGATTAAAAGATTTAATCACGCTATGCAATATTTGTTGAGCGCAAGCTGAGCGCATTCCTGTGAAGTGAATCTTCCTTTTAGTTCTTTGTCCAGTTCTCCTCTTGTTAGGAATCTTCTGGGTTTAAACAGCATTTGACGGCAATAGTAAATTACATAGTTGTCGAGGACATTGGCTTCTAAGCAAATATACTCAAGAAATGCCATGACCTCTGGGGAATCTTTGACTAAGTGCTGTTGATATCCATACATCTTGCATCACCTCCAATAGATAGTATAGCATGATTATACGAGTACAAATTATTATGAAAAATTAACCTGACGAGTACCGGAGAAATCCACATTTAGTCACCTTACATTAAATTACCACTTATTTGGTATCCGAATATAAACAACTCCACTGCTTGATTGTTGAATTTTTGTCGTCACAACTTCCCTCCAAATATTACTGTAAGGCATTTCATTGTGGTTTCTAATAGGAAGCGTTAATGGTAGCGACTTTCATCCTTCCATTTTTTTCGTCCCACTTGCATAATACGCCGTTATCAAGTTTTTCAATTTATAGAAACAGGCTTGTACAGTAGGGTTCAAGGTTTCTTTATTCATCCTTACCTTCATAAATATTAGTTATGTGATTGTTGAAGCACGAAAAATACATCATTCTCTAATAAATATATTCTTTGAGAATAGAGTTACGCTTCGGATTTTCTAACTTTTTCAATCCTTTAGCCTCTATTTGCCTAATTCTTTCCCGCGTTAAATTAAAGACATCACCAATTTCTTTAAGGGTTTTTTCTTGACCATCATCCAAACCAAATCGCATTTGTAACACATCTTTTTCACGTTCAGTTAAAGTTTTCAGAACAGTTGCTAGATCTTCTTGCAAGCAATTTTTAAACACATATTTTGTTGGTGTTTCCCCATCAAATTTGATTACTTTTTGATGGATAATATTTTTTCCCTTATCTATAGAATGGTCTAAAGATAAAGTTTCTTGAGCACATTCTATAATAAATCCCAATTTCTCTGTTGTCATCTCCATGCGTGTAGCAACTTCTTCTGCCGTTATGGGAGAACATTCCATTGAAATTTGCTTAACTATTTTCTTGATTTGGGAAATAGTTTCGTAGAGATAAACTGGCAACCGGATCATCCGAGAATAGTCACAAATAGCTCTGGTAATAGCTTGTCGAATCCACCAAATACCGTAAGTAGAAAATTTATAACCTTTTGTATGGTCAAATTTTTCTGTTGCACGAATTAATCCTATACTTCCCTCCTGAATTAAGTCTTGGAAGTCTAAACCACGGTTTTGATATCGTTTAGCAACTGATATCACCAGTCTAAGGTTAGCTGTTACCATTTTATTTTTAGCACGTTTACCTCGCTGGAGGCGATCACGCAGTTCCCATTGACTCATTTTTGCTTCTATTGCCCATTCTGTTTCATTAGGAGATCGCTTGAGTTTTTCCTCCAATTTTTCATGAATTTCCTCTAAACCTAACAACTCATTAATTTGATATGCCAAATTAATTTCTTCTTCGGGATGCAACCGAGGGAAATTATTAATTTGCTTATAATAAAGTTTAATTGAGTCTTCTGTAAATGTTGCAGTCGGTGGTTCTCTATCTGGATCATAGCCAGTTTCAGGATTATCTTTATAGGTCAATTCTTCTGTAGAGTTACAATGATTTAGAGATACATTTTCTAGCCAGTAAATATCATACAAATTAGGATTTTTACAGTCAATCAACCACCATTTAATTGAAATTTTAAGACTTGTATTTTCTCTACTATTAGAAGCAACTATTATTAACTTATTATATTGTTTTGTACCAATTAGTAAAAAATCATTTTTGTTTTTGGAAATAGTCTTAAAGATAGTGATTATTTTTTCCTGAGCTTTACGATGTGTTTGAAACTTTTCTTGTCCTAACTCCAAAAGAAATACTTGTAATTCCTCTTTTTTCGGGTTATAAATTTTGTAAGCGTTATTAATCGCTTCACTACAATAATTTGGTAGTTCTAGTTGTTCAATATCCAAATGTTCAATTTGGAAGTCATAGCCAAGTTTTTCAAACAAAATCACTATTTTTTTCGGGCTACTAATTTTTTTTAGATCATCTAGTTCTAATGAATGCCCTATCATTATTATTTGTCTCCACAATTAATTTATCTTAATATATTCAATCCTCATTTATGACAATTCAAAGCATTATTTTTTCTATTTTTTCAAGATGAAAGTATTTGCGCAGCAAGGCTAATATTATCTACCGCTGGCATGATCGCTTATTTTTCCCTAGGGACTCAAAGCATTAAGTCAAGTAAAGCTTTCCCTTTCTTCAAGATAAGTAGTGATAGCGCTTAAGAAATTTTAGCTATTACTACGAAATAAACTATCCCAGAAAATGGAATCAGCACCATGCCCATCTTTATCTTTAATATTGTTAGTGGCCATAATGCTTACTAAGTATTTTAGGATAATTTTTAAATTAAATTGAAAGTCCCTTAGAGGCCCCTCGCGGGGTACCAACTAATTTATGCCACATTACATTTGGCAGCCTAAATTTATACTTGATTATAATTATATATTACATTATTCTATACCATATTTATCTTATTACGTCAATAAATTTTGTTAAAATTTTGAGATTATTATGTTTGTCGATGATTAATTAAATTCTAGATAACTAAGACTTACCTATAAGACTTACGCCATACCACTATATATAGTTTTTTAATATAGCTATGAACTTAATACCATATTTAAAATAATATGTCAAAGATTTATTATTTAAGACATAATTTTGCGGTCACTCTCCCCCTTATTCCCTATTACCCTATGTAAGAAAAGGGTTTTAAAAGTTCATTACAAGGGATAGCTAGTTTATGAATTTTGACTTCCACGTAGCGTTATACCACTTTGAAAAAAAAGTGTATGTTGATTAGAGATACTTAAAAAGAGCTGCTGCAATTCACTTGAGATAGCTATCTATATCATTTTTCCTGTTTTTTCAATGTTTACTCCTTCTTTATTCTTCCCCCTTAGGGAGAGTTACACAACTTAATAAGCCAAATTAGACCATAACATAATATTTCTCAATTAAGGATGTTATTTCGAATAACTCCTACTGCAATGCCCCACTTAATTTGCTAATTTTAATAATATAACTGTAATTAGCAGAGAAAAGATTGTAGTAACAAATATTCTTAAATAATCATTATCTAATTTCTGATTTTGGCAATAAAATTAACAGTTTTATAAGGATAAACTAGGAGAAAAATATGGAAATTCTATTAGGTATTTGTCTAGGTGTGGGATTAAGTGCAGCTTGTGGGTTTCGGATATTTGTGCCCCCACTAATAATGAGTATTGCCGCACAATCAGGAAATTTACAATTGTCTAGTGATTTTGCATGGATGGGCACCCCGGAAGCAACAGTCGCTTTTGGAGTAGGTGCATTTTTGGAAGTTGCTGCTTATTACATTCCTTGGGTAGATGAGTTACTAGATATTGTTGCCACCCCAACAGCAGTCATCGCCGGGACAATAATCACAGGTTCATTTGTTAGCGACATGAGCCCAATGCTACAGTGGACGATCGCTGTGATTATGGGTGGAGGTTCTGCAGGAGCAGTGCAAGGCTTAACAGACGTTACTAGGTTAGCCTCTACAACCCTTACAGGAGGTTTTGCAAATCCTGGTGTTTCCACAATGGAATTACTTAGTTCTACAGTTTTGTCAATGTTGGCGATCGCTTTACCAGTATTAGCCTTTGTAGTAGTATTTATAGTAATTTGGTTGCTATGGTCAGGAGCAAAAGCTTTGCATCGTAAATTGAGTAGAAGAAATAATACACAAGGAAATACCACGAGCTGAAATAGAATAAATCTTGGTTATATCGAAGCAGAAAATAAACATCAACACAGTAGTTTTAGGAACAGAACAGACAGCGAACTGCCATATTTAGTACCTTGCACTTCACAGATGAGGAAATTATTTAACTTTTAAGTATAACATACAGTAGATTTTGGGCAAATGATGTACAAGGTGAGTGGTGAAAATCATGTCGTGCAGACATCTTACCCGCCTGGAAGTACCTAATAGCAACGGAAAGGGGAATAGGTGTATCTCACCAAGGTAGAATTCGCTGTATCTATCCGGATTTATCAACAGAGTTCAGAATTTTAAATTAAAACTAGTAGATAAAATTTTTCTTGACTTGATTGAGAATAAAAATATTTTTACAGCAAATTCTAAGTATAGGAAGTACAGATATTAAAAATTAAATGTTCCCAGCGTGGGCATCTTGCCTGCAATAGTTGTACCTCACCAAGGTGGAATCTACTGTATCAATATAAAAATTGTTAACTATACAGGAAAATAACATTCAAAAAATTTATTTTTTCTGTAGTAAAAGGAGTAATACATGGCAACATCAACAGAATCTTTGTTTAACTATACAGGTAATATTAGTGGCTTAAAATTCAATGACATTAATGCTAATGGTAGGTTAGACCCTAACGAATTTGGGTTACCTAACTTTACAATTTACTTAGATATTAATAACAATGGTTCTTTGGACTTCAATGAACCTGCTAATATTACCAATAGTTTCGGAGGTTATTTATTCAATAACATACCTGCTAATACTTATACAATTAGAGAAATTCAACAACCAGGTTTTAACCAAACTACTCCCACTCCAATTGTAGATGTAACTGCGGGCAGTAATCTGACAAATATCAATATTGGTAATATTGGTAATTTCAGTAACCTTGGTAAAATTAGCGGTGCTAAATTTAATGATATTAATACCAATGGAAAATTTGATCCTGGCGAATTGGGTTTACAAGATATTACTTTATATTTAGACCTAAATCAAAATGGATTCTTAGATGAAGGAGAACCTAAAACTATTACTGGTATTAATGGTAAATATTCTTTCCAAGATTTACCTCCTAATAATTATATTTTGAGAGAAATTTCTCCACCAGATTTTACTCAAACTACTCCTGACCCAATTTTAAATGTAACTCCGGGAAGTAATCTAATAGTTAACGTTGGGAATGTAAGTAACCGTGGTAAAATTAGCGGTGCTAAATTTAATGATATTAATACCAATGGAAAATTTGATCCTGGAGAATTGGGTTTACAAGATATTACTTTATATTTAGACCTAAATCAAAATGGATTTTTTGATGAAGGAGAACCTCCAACTATTACTGGTGTTAATGGTGAATATTCTTTCCAAGATTTACCTCCTAATACTTATATATTGCGAGAAATTTCTCCACCAGATTTTACTCAAACTACTCCTGACCCAATTTTAAATGTAACTCCGGGAAGTAATCTGATAGCTAATGTTGGAAATGTAAGTAACCGAGGTAGTATTAGTGGCATTAAATTTAATGATATTAATACCAATGGAAAATTAGACCCTGGAGAATTGGGTTTACAAGATATTACTTTATATTTAGACCTGAATCAAAATGGATTTTTAGATGAAGGAGAACCTCCGACTATTACTGGTGTTAATGGTGAATATTCTTTCCAAGATTTACCTCCGAATAATTATATAATTAGGGAAACTAAAGCACCAGATTTTGACCAAACTACTCCTGACCCTATTGTGAATGTTACTCCCGGCAGCAATATTACAAATATCAATATTGGTAATGTAAATAATCGTGGTGAAATTAGTGGTACTAAATTTAATGATACCAATACTAACGGAAGATTCGACCCTGGAGAGTCGGGTTTACAAGATATTACTTTATATTTAGATCTGAATCAAAATGGATTTTTTGATGAGGCAGAACCTTCAACTATTACTGGTGTTAATGGTGAATATTCTTTCCAAGATTTACCTCCTAATAATTATATTTTGAGAGAAATTTCTCCACCAGGTTTTATTCAAACTACTCCTGAAGCTGTTGTGAATGTAACTTCAGGCAGTAATATTACAAATATCAATATTGGTAATGTAAATAATCGTGGCGAAATTAGTGGTACTAAATTTAATGATACGAATACTAATGGAATATTCGACCCTGGAGAATCCGGTTTACAAGATATTACTTTATATTTAGACCTGAATCAAAATGAATTTTTTGATAATGGAGAACCTCAGACTATTACTGGTATTAATGGTGAATATTCTTTCCAAGATTTACCTCCAGATACTTATATAATTAGGGAAACTCAAACACCAAATTTTGACCAAACTACTCCCGACCCAATTATTAATGTAACTCTAGGAAGTAACATTACAAATGTCAATATTGGAAATGTAAGTAACCGAGGTGAAATTAATGGCATTAAATTTAATGATAGAAATGCAAATGGAATATTAAATCCTGGAGAAAATGGTTTAAGTAACTTCACTTTATATCTAGATTTGAATGACAATAGTCTCTTAGATATTGGGGAACCTGCAACTATAACTGATGAATTTGGTTTCTATTCATTTGAGGATTTACCTCCTAATATGTACATAATACGAGAAGTCCAAAAATTTGGCTTTTCTCAAACTACTGCAGATCCAGTTGTTGATGTAACTCCAGGCAGTAATATTAATGATGTTAATATTGGTAACTTTAGTGAATTTATCTAAATGTTGGCAGAAGACCCGCGGACTCCTTAGGGGAGAGGGTTGAGATGAATGCCAATCAATCTTACAGTTTTATAAATAATCTGTTAGAATGTAAGTTTTGAAAAGTAGACTGCCCTGAATGTGGTAGTCACTATGACGGGGAGATATTACAGCAGTTTTCATATCGGTAGACTACAGTAGGGACGTTCCATGGAACGTCCCTACAAGGTTTTGGTTATGGCGATGTAGTTCATCAATTTGAAAAGCGCTGTAATCATGGCATTATTGTAGTACTATTAGTACCATTATTTATCTATTTGAATATTGTTATGAAAGCTTACATTAACCTAGAGGGAGATGTTACAGGAGAAGATTCTTTTTATTTGAAAGAACTTGCTAATCTCATAGAAGAAAAATGTGATTTATCTGTAGAAATTAAAAAAACAGGGCCTCAACTTGGGGTAAAAGATAGTGGTTTTGTAATAGGTTTAAATATTGCTTCGATGCTTGGGATATTAAGGATCAACTGTTTTTTTACTTTTCAGGACATGGAGATATTCGGAAAAATAATATATATTGTCTAAAAATGGGATTAAAGGATTCTGATTGGTATCCCTTTAATAATTTAATGAATGATTTAAG
>JAKQYG010000093.1 GCA_023356515.1 Trichodesmium sp. MAG_R04
TAAAGGCTTTCTTGATAGCATCTAACCGTTTTGAGTCACTGCCAGAGATTTCGGGAATATCCCAGGTGGCTTTGAGCCACAGATAATCCATGATTGTACACAAACCTAGAAAAGCCAGCAGAGCCAGCAAAAAAGCTCCCGCGACTTATAAAAAATACTTATAGGTATTCTTATGGGTGATCATTGACTTGAAAGCTTTCATTGTTCTCCTCCCAACTGAAGGAGTTTTAACCTAATCTTCTTTTATACAGTACTTATAAGACAAGACGGGTTTTCAAACCAGTCTCGTCATAAAATAGAAAGTCAAAACACGGAAAGCCTCCAAAGAGGGGCAAAGAATCTAAGCCGAATTTTGTTGTAACAAAGAATAAACTAACTTTGTTAGCGGATATATTCTTTAAGAATACTGTTCCGATTTGGATGCCGTAACTTTCTCAGCGCTTTTGCTTCAATTTGTCGGATCCGCTCACGAGTGACATTAAATATTTGCCCAATTTCTTCTAAAGTCTTCATTCGACCATCATCCAGGCCATACCTTAAGCGTAATACATCTCGTTCCCGAGGACTCAAACTATTTAAAACACTTTCTAAGTCTTCTCGCAGTAAATTTTTGGATACTTCGTCTTCAGGAGTTTCCCCATCTGACTCAATAAAATCTCCAAGTCGAGAGTCTTCTTCTTTTCCAATGGGAGTTTCTAGGGATATAGGAAGTTGAGCAGACTTAGCAATAAAACGCAACTTTTCGATGGTCATTTCCATGTTAGTTGCTATTTCCTCTTCTGTAGGTTTACGGCCCATTTCTTGGGAAAGAAGTTTAGTAGTTTTCTTAATTCGGGATATAGTTTCGTAAAGATGAACTGGTAGACGGATGGTACGAGACTGATCAGCGATCGCTCTGGTAATAGCTTGACGAATCCACCAAGTTGCATAAGTGCTAAATTTATATCCTTTTTCATGGTCAAATTTTTCTGCGGCTCGAATTAATCCCAAACTACCTTCTTGAATCAGATCCTGAAATGATAAACCTCGGTTCATATACTTTTTGGCTATTGAAACTACTAAACGCAGATTGGACTGTACCATTTTTTCTTTAGCTCTACGCCCAAGTATTAAGCGACGCTTAAACTTTGGCAATTCCATGTCTACTGCATTTGCCCACTCAGTCACTTGGGGTTCTCGATCTAAGTGGTACATTAGCTCTTCTCGAATTCGCTCCAATTCTAGTAGATCAGCAATCTTACGAGCTAACTCAATTTCTTCATCAGCTCGTAACAACCTGATTCTTCCTATTTCTTGTAGATAGAGGCGAATTGAGTCTTCTGTATAATGCTTTTTTTTGCTCGCAGTCCGAGTACGAGATTTGACAACTTTACCAGACTTTAGATCGTTCTCATCAGGCTGAGCATCTATATATTCTACTTTATCTCCAATTAAAATGTTTAAGTCATCGTTTACTTGTCTGGTAGGGGTTGGCTGAAATAAATCGCTAGATTCTAGCTCAGGCTGAATAGTAGTTTCAATTACGTTGTCAGTCTGGATCATGTCCCGTTCCTCATGCTCCTTAAGTTGAAGAATAAATTATTTTACAGAAGTTTTATGTCTATCTTATAGACAATATAGCTAGTGACCAAACCATATGGCCTATGTTTTTTCCTAGAAACTGGGAAATTACATTAGTTTGCCTAGAATAATATTTGCTAATGTAAGGCTAACTCCAATTAATTACAGAAGTTTTGGAGTTGGTGAGGTACAAAATTTTACAAGTGTAGGAAATAGAGACTAGTTTTAACTAAACTTGTAGACAAAATAGGTTGAAAACCTTGCCAAAATCGTATACGGTAATCTTTTTAATTTAAGTTCACCGTTTTCTTAATGTACTTAGGTTTTAACTATTTTTAGTTTTTTCAGGTATTTCCCTTGCTAATACTCGGTTTAGAACCATTTCCTGTTTGGAAAATATCAATGTCCAGTTAAACTGTACCTCACTATCCTCAAAAGTGCTGTAGCATTGACTCTTTTTTTTCAGTCTCCAAAGTTATAAGTTCTGGCTAGTTAGTGGTCATGCCAGTATCATATTCTACATTTTAAGTACCTCAACTAATCTTCTTTTAATAGGTTTAGAGCCATTTTAAGTATGAAAAATCTCATTGATTAATCGACAACTAACTTCACTAAACGACAATTATTTTGGATATGAAGTGTATACTTTGCACTTTATGGCTACTAAGAAAGAGAGCAATATATCTTGTTTGAGACTAAATCCCTTCATAGTGCAGCTTTTAATTATCCTAATTGTTACACAAAAATAATTTCTCAGTCCAAATACCATGAAGGTGGGCTTCACATTCGTTTTTTCTACCTTAGTAGATAGATTATATCCACTTATCCTATTGTAGTTAATATTCTTTATTTATATGTTAAGTTAGCTCAAATTTGAGGAATTGGAACTAAATATTACGTTAAGAGAAATTAAGTTTTTGACGTTAAGCTTCTATTGTGATCAGCACAGTTTTGACATCCTCCCCGGCCTAAAGGCACCGGGTTTTCTACCGAGCCGTAGCTCCGATGCGGGTTGACGTTTAACAGGCTGCCGCTACTTTGGCAGTAGTCTTACACTTGCCGACCCGTCCGTTTTTTGTCTCGGTATGCCCAACCGCGACTAATATATTTCTTGTCAATTCAAAAGCATGATAACATGACCTATGAAAAGAAAATCAACTAAAAAGTCGCCCTAGAAGGGCGAGGCTTTAAACCCAATTTTTCGGTAAGCGATATAAACATTATAAGGGATTCAGATTGAGAAAATGTGTAATTAATTTTGTGCAGCTCATTATATTATATAGTCTTTTCAGATGAGATGTAAACATAGCATCAATGAAATCAGCCGGTGTTTTGACCCATCAGAGCTTTTGTTTATTATTTAATTTAAGTTTAGGTTTTGATGGATTTCATGTACGGCTGAAACAGCCTGTCTAATTATCTAACAGTATGCTCCACAGAACACTATATCATTATTTTTTGATTAAGTCTATGGTCTCGCATTTTAGTACTTATCTTCAAAATAAGAACCTTTTCTCAAAAATTTGATGTAATTCTCAACAAGAGGACGAGTTATTTTTCTGTTAGTAATTCTCTGTCCACTTTGATAATGAATCTGAGCATGGACATGATAACCAGAAGTTCTTCCTGTAAGACCTTGGGTACCAATGGGTTGTCCTTTATTAATTCTTGTTCCTTTTCTTGGTGGGGAATCTTGTAATAAATGACCCATTAACCAATAATAATTAGTCCCATCACATATAAGTTCAACTATCTGACCCGCACCTTGGGCTACTTTAAAACTACCATTTCGGCCTTGAAATCTAGTTTGGCGAATAGTTCCTTTGCAAGGTGATGGAATAGGAACTTCCAATTGACCATTTAGCTCTAGGGTAAAATCATAAGCTCCTGGAGGAGTATTATCAATAAAATAAGGAGTGTGAATTACATAAGGGAGAAATTTATCTGATTTTTCATAGTATGGGTTTCGTAAAGCAGAAATTTTTGGGAAATTTTCTTGTACCCACTCTCGAACAATAAATATTTTTTTAATTGTTTCCCCTATTGTTTTAACTCCTATTTTGATTAAGGGAGCTAACACGGTTATATATATTAAAAATACAAATGTCAAAAAAACAAAAAAATTTTTAACTCTACCACTATGATAGTTGTGTTTTTTTAGTAAAGTGACTTGTTTGATGATAGAAATAAGTCGCACATTATATAGTTTTAAATCTTGGGAAAATAACTTTTTGACCATTCCTTATTCCCTGCTCTTACCAACAAACTTTTTTATCCAATAAATTGGTCTGTTTAATTTTGACAAAGATTCTAAACTGGTTCTATAAAATCTTTACTTCAAACTGAATTATTTTGAATTACCCACTTCCATAAAGGATGAGTAGGCCCTTGATGTTTAATCTGACGTACTTTTTGCTCTAGGCTCTTTTGTTCTTCTGAAGATATACCCCAAAGAACGTGTCTACTTTGCCAAACCAAAATAGAAGTCGTAATACCAAGGCACAGACCTAAACCACAAGCAGGCATCTTATTATAAGCAAGAGCATACCGTACAGAAACCCAAGTGAAATGATCTATCCATAAAGAAATTTCTCTGCGTAAACTCCATATACTTAGAGAACCAATAGTTATCCAGAGAAATAGAGCTATTAACAATCTACAATAGATAGTTATTCTATAAAGTCTCTGTACTTGAGCTTGTAAAATTGGTTCATTTTTATACATTTTCAGAATGTTGAAAGAGCTAAGAAAAAAGGTGTAAGAAAATTTTTTCTATCTAAAAATAGAAGTTATGTCTAAACAGTATTCCCCTGACCTTCTACTGACTGTAAATTTTCTTGGCTGGGGTTGGGGATGAATTCACCAATACACTCACGCCACCAAGCTAAAAGTGTACTAGCAATAAAGACACTAGAGTAAGAGCCTACAACAAAACCAATAATTAAAGCCAAAGCTAAATATTTTAAAGTTTCTCCACCGAATATAAGAATACCAATCAATGGTAATAAAGTAGTCACAGTTGTATTGATTGATCGTGTTAAAGTTTGATTAACAGCATCATCAACTATCTGATCAATTGATTTTCCTGGATAGCGCTTAATTACTTCCCGAACTCGGTCATAAATTACTACTGTATCATTAACAGAAAATCCGATTATAGTTAATAAAGCAACTAAAAATAGACTATCTACTTCCACACCGGCGACTAAACCAAGAATTGAAAAAATGCCAACCGTAACTAATATGTCATGAAACAAGGCAACAAAAGCAAATACAGCATAGTCAAATTGAAACCTAAAAGTTAGATATACTGTAATACCAAAAAAAGCAACCAGTAGAGCTGATAGTCCAGAGGTAAAAATTTGTTTTCCTAAGGTAGGGCCAACTGTATCAATTTGAGTAGAGTTTGGGTCGAATTTACCAAATTCTGTACTTAAAGCTGTTATTAATTGAGTCCGAGCATCAACATCTAAAGTTTTTGTGCGTATATCAATAGCTTGCTTCTTTTCTCCTACAACTTGAATTTTGCTATTACTAAAACCTTCGTTGCTAGTTATTTTTCTCACAGCAGCAACTTTAATAATTTCATTGCAATTGTTTGCTATAGTGCAATCTAATTCTAGTTTTAATCGAGTACCGCCAACAAAGTCTAAACTTGGGCGTAAGGGCGCACCGATATCTGGCCGACTCCAAGAAATGGTCATAGCAATTAGACCACTAAGTATAATTGACCCTGAAATTGTCCACCAAAGTGATCGGTGTTTAATAACACTTATCTTCATTAAAATCTCCTTATAGCTTCAATATTGCCGTGTTTCAGCTGGGGCAAGGAAAGCAACATGATGGTTTCAACCACCAGTTAAATATGTATGTTGTTGTTTATA
Source organism: Trichodesmium sp. MAG_R04 (assembly GCA_023356515.1). Taxonomy (GTDB): domain Bacteria; phylum Cyanobacteriota; class Cyanobacteriia; order Cyanobacteriales; family Microcoleaceae; genus Trichodesmium. The sequence goes on from JAKQYG010000093.1 coordinate 5,445, forward strand.
TTGATATCCACAGGACTTACCCAAAAGATAAGATGCTCTTTTGGGACATTAGTAACAGTTTCTTATGTATTCCCTGACTTTTGTTGAACCAATAAAATCTGGGGTATTAGTTTTTGAGTTGTGAGGTTATTTTAACTCTGGGCAGAATAATTCTGGTTTGCGGAATTGGGAAAATCCAATTGTCCAAAACATTAAAGTTCGACTACAAGTAAGGGCAGTAAACATGCTAATTGCCACACCAATTCCCAAGGTTAGAGCAAAACCTTTTACTAACCCAGTTCCTAACCAGAATAGTGCTATACAAGCAATCAAAGTTGTGACATTACCATCTAAAATACTAGAAAAAGCCCGATAAAACCCAGATTCTACAGAACGATATAAAGTTTTGCCAGCTCGTAACTCTTCCCTTGTGCGTTCAAAAATCAAAACATTAGCGTCTACTGCCATGCCAATACTCAAAATAAAACCTGCAATTCCTGGCAATGTTAAAGTAACGCCCAAGACGGAAAAACTAGCAATAGTAAACAGGGAATAAATAACTAGGGCTATGTCAGCAATGATACCTGGTAGTCTATAGTAAAGAACCATAAATATTAATACGAGAATTAAACCACCTATTCCAGCATAGACACTGCGCTGAATACTTTCTCTGCCCAAGGTTGCTCCAACAGTTCGATTTTCAACTATTTCCACAGACACAGGTAAAGCGCCACCCCGCAATTGTACAGCTAGGTCATTAGCTTGTTGAGCAGTAAATCTACCTTGAATGACTGCATTACCACCAGTAATACCTGTCTCTGCAAATTCAACACCAACTGTAGGAGCGCTTAATAATTTATTATCCAGGAAAATGCCTATGCTACGTCCAGTTCCTGCTAAATTTTTGGTTAGTTCAGCAAAATTTTGTCCTCCTTCAGAGGTGAAGCGCAAAGCTACATTCCAGTTATTAGATCCAGGAGCTTCTGGTTCGGCTATTGCATCTTTGAGATCTTGGCCTTGAATAGTTGGTTCTTTGAATAGTTGGGCGATCGCTTGATTTGTTTTTTCGATAGATTTTAAATTTTTTTCTATAGCTTCTTGGTCTTCACTATTTTTGAGTAATTCTTGCTCTACTAATAGTTGTCTTTGTACTTGATATTCAATTTCTAACTGCTGCTCGGTGCCTTGTAACTGTTCTCGAAAATCCAGTTGAGCTGTCCCTCCTAAAACCCGTTCTGCTTGTTCCGGGTCATTGACTCCTGGTAATTGGACCAAAATTTGGTCTTGCCCCAGAGATTGGACTACTGATTCTGAGACACCTAAAGCATTGACCCTATTTTCAACTATTTTTAGGACTCCTTCCATTACACGTTCGTCAATGGTAGGAATTTCCTCAGAGGTTTGTAGTTGAATAGTGAGTTGTGAACCCCCTTTTAGGTCTAATCCTAAACGAATTGGAATTTGACTTAATACTGTAATTGATGCGATAATTAAAACTAAGATGAAAGCTATATAAGAATTTTGTTTACGCATGATTGAGATTGCTGAAAGCAGCATCTAAAGGATTATATAAATGAAGATAGGAATTACGCTAACCAAACAAAAAACCGGGTGTTATGGTTTTTTTGTCCTGACCATTATTGTTTAAACGACTTAACCTTTCGCTGTAACCAGATTTCTGCGTAAGTCCTTGATGGTGAATATTTTGCTTTTGTTTGTTAGCAATTTTGATTTGTTTAATGTTTTTTTGAGGAAAAGTATAGTATCCAAAGGGAGGCTATTGACCGGATTTTTTTGCTAGGGAAAGGAAGGTATCAGAGCTTCTGTAAATTATAGCTTGATTTTATACACAAAGAATGCTACGGGAAATAATATGAATCCCATTTTTCTTTTGCGCTCAAAATAAAGTTAATCAGCTTCCTTCCTTTTTACCTCCTTTTTTTCCTTTGAGTTAAACTTTCATTGCCACCATTTTTTTTACTGCTTCAACAATTTGTTCTGGTTGCACAATTGTTAATCTTTCAAGTGTGCCGTTATAAGGAGTAGGAATATCCTGAGAAGACAATCGCAGAACAGGTGCATCTAGTTCATCAAATAATCTTTCATTAATTGAGGCAATTAACTCAGCAGCAATACCACCTGTTTTCATGCACTCTTCAACAATAATTACCCGGTGAGTTTTCCTGATAGAAGTGCCAATGGTTTCAAAATCTAAGGGCTTGAGAGATATTAAATCTATTACCTCTGGATCATAACCCTGTTTTTTCAAAGTTTGTACTGCTTGGGTCACGTGATGACGCATTCGGGAGTAGGTCAAGATAGTAACATCTTTTCCAGTTTGTACTACTTCTGCTTTATCTAGAGGTAATAAATATTCTTCTTCTGGTAAGTCTTCCTTAAGATTATAAAGAAGGACATGCTCAAAAAATAAGACTGGGTTTTCATCACGGATAGCCATTTTCAGCAAACCTTTAGCATTGTATGGAGTTGAACAAGCTACTATTTTAAGGCCAGGAACTGCTTGAAAGTAGGCTTCTAATCTTTGGGAATGCTCTGCACCCAACTGGCGACCAACACCACCAGGACCACGTATCACTAATGGGATTTTGAAATTTCCACCAGACGTATAGCGTAACATACCAGCATTATTGGCAATTTGGTTGAAGGCCAATAATAAAAAGCCCATATTCATGCCTTCAATTATAGGTCGCAGTCCAGTTAGGGCAGAACCTATGGCCATGCCGGTAAAACTATTTTCTGCAATGGGAGTATCAAGAACACGTAGTTCCCCATATTTTTGATAAAGGTCTTTGGTAACTTTGTAGGAGCCTCCATAGTGACCTACATCTTCACCAAGAACATATACAGTCGGATTGTGAGCCATTTCTTCATCAATGGCCTCACGTAGAGCATTGAATAATAAAGTCTGTGCCATTTATATAGATTAGTTAATATGAGTTAGGGGAAGTTGCTCTTAAGCTTCACAGCATAATCTGGGATTTTGTGTGAAATGAATCAGCAGTTAATTCCGTAGATTCAATACCTACTTAATTAACAATATCATTCTAAAGTTTTCTCATTTGATAAATAGTACTATAATAATTAGGAGGTAGCAAATCCGATATAGGACTGAAATATTTTTTGGTAATATTTGATAGAGAATATTGTTTAAATATTATCAGAAGTATCAAAAACGATTCAAGACTCTAAAGAAACCTTTATCTCGTATTTAATGGTTCTAAGCCACAATTTTTTATTGAATAGTTTATAAATTAAATTTGCTTTATTTGTACTGACATAAAAAGAGGTTAGCAGTGGAAATTTCTTTAGATAATTTATGGGGCCAAGTTTTAGAAAGGCTGCAATTACAGTTAAGTAAACCAACTTTTGAAACTTGGATTAAAACAACTTCTGCTGAACAATTGAAAAATAATTGTTTAGTAATTCGCACTCCTAATCCTTTTGCTCGGAATTGGTTACAGAAATACTATATAAAAACCATTTCTGATGTTGTACATGATATTCTCGGTTACCCAGTAGAAATTTATTTAACTACTTCTTTAATTGAAGATAGTGGAAAAGACGAATCGGGGATTATATGGCCAGAACAGAAGGAAGTAACTCTTCCAAAGGAAAATTTATCTATTGCAAAATCTAACCCAGCAAATCTTAATCCCAAATATATGTTTTCTCGGTTTGTTGTAGGTCCAAATAATCGTATGGCTCATGCAGCTTCTTTGGCAGTGGCAGAGTCTCCTGGGCAAGAGTTTAATCCTTTATTTTTATGTGGTGGAGTTGGTTTAGGCAAAACCCATTTAATGCAGGCTATTGGTCATTATCGTTTAGAGATTTTTCCTGATTCTCAAATATTTTATGTTTCTACAGAAAAATTTACTAATGATTTGATTGCTGCTATTCGTAAAGATAGTCTGCAAAGTTTTAGAGAACATTATCGAGCAGCAGATGTTTTGTTAGTAGATGATATTCAATTTATTGAAGGTAAAGAATATACTCAAGAGGAATTTTTTCATACTTTTAATACTTTGCATGAAGCTGGTAAACAAGTAGTTTTAGCTTCAGATAGACCCCCAAATCAAATTCCTAGTTTACAAGAGCGTCTTTGTTCTCGGTTTTCTATGGGATTAATTGCAGATATTCAAGCTCCAGATCTGGAAACTAGAATGGCAATTTTACTGAAAAAGTCTGAGTATGAAAATATAATTTTACCTAGAGATGTAATTGAATATATTGCAACTAGATATCCTTCAAATATTCGGGAGTTAGAGGGTGCTTTGACAAGGGTTGTTACTTATATTTCTATTTCTGGTTTGCCCATGACTGTGAAGAATATTGCACCTATTTTAAGTCCACAAATAGAAAAACTAGATGCTTCAAAAGAAGTAGTTATTAAGGTTGTTTCGGAAAATTTTAATGTATCTATAGAGGATTTGAAAAGTAGCTCGAGAAAGCGAGAAATCACTTTAGCCAGACAGGTTGGAATGTATTTGATGCGACAACATACGGATTTTAGTTTGCCGAAAATTGGAGAGTTTTTTGGAGGAAAAGACCACACGACTGTTTTGTATAGTTGTGACAAAATTAGCCAGTTACAAAGTAGTGACTTAAGTTTAGCTCAAACAATTCGACAGTTGAGTGATCGAATTAATTTTTCTAGTCGTCATTAAAGATTAAGCTGATACGCATTTAAAATGTGTATTAGTTAAGTTATTTATAATGTAAATGTAAAAAAAAATTAAGATTTCGTGGTAAGTATCAAGAGGATAACAGAAACTCTCCAAAAGTAAATTTTTCCACAGGTTTTCCACAGGGTATTTATTGATATAACAGGAATTTTGTAAAGTTTTCCACAGATATTTAGGGTTTACTAAAAAAGTTTTTTCAAGGAGAAAGTAGGGAGTAGTAAATAGGGAATAGACAGTCATAAATCATGACTCATGAGAATTACAGAGGATTTTGTAGCAAGAATTGTCCCTCGACTTTTCTGTCCTGGTCAGCCCGAAATCTTAACTTTTTAAGCTGAAACCAGCAAAAAGCTGGTACTTTTTGTGACCTATATAAGGCTAAATTCTTTATATTTCAATGCTTTTGTAATTAATCAGCAAGCTCTATTTACTTACAGCAGTTTTCATCTCGGTCGACCACAGTAGGGACGTTGCATGCAACGTCCCTACAAGGTTTTGGTTATGGCGATGTATTTCATCAATTTGAAAAGCGCTGTAAGTAGAACTTAGATGGACTGTGATATTTTTTACGCTGATAATGGCTCCCAACCGAGTATGAGCTAGCAAAATCACTAAAATGGTGTTTGAGATTTGCCATGAAATTGGAGGAAGTTGTCTTTTAAAAATTTGCTATTGAATACATAAAGAGTTCAGGGGGACACAGACCCTACTTACTCTCATTTTGGGAACAAGTTGCCCAAAGCTCAGAAACTTAGTAGAATAGACTATGGGCACATTATCGTTTCAAACAAACTCTTAAGTTCCACGCTTTCAAACGAGGCGCGACCGTCGTAGATGTAACTGAGGAATATACTTCCAAAACTTGTACGTTCGGGCGGTCATGTTCATCAAAACTTA
>JAKQYG010000094.1 GCA_023356515.1 Trichodesmium sp. MAG_R04
TTGAACTTGGGAGGTAGCGATCGCCAATTCACTCTTATTCACCCAGGGCAAACCCATCTAAATCATGGCAGTTTCTACCGTTCAGGCTTGTAGTAGTAATGAGTATAAATGCTCAAAAGCCTGGCTCCTTACCCTGTCAAAACTTTAAAACAAGATGTGTTTGGCCTGCACTACACCCCAACATTTCTCAATATAGTAAGTATTTTTTATTAGTTTGGTTATTGAGTATTTTTCTCTTTAATGAGATGCTTTCTTGATGGTTTTTCTAGTTTATAAGTCCCTTAATTTTAGTGAAACATGTATTCTACCGAATTTGGCTGCAATGCTAGACAATTTTTTGCTCTCTGGTCCTCCTCTGAAAAAACCCTGAGATAAGTCCATAATGAATAAAGCCAATAAAAATAGGGGTTTAACAGAAAGTCAGGACATGGAACTGGCAACGGTTAAGGTTTCCATCACCCCCGAGACACAGAAGAGAAAAAAATCTCAGAAATCAGATTTGGGGGATATAGAAAAGGTGTTTTGGCAGGATATGGGATACGGGGGATATGGGTCTATTATTTATTTTTCTTGATCATTACTAACCCTTTTTTATCATATTTTTAACTATTTATAAAACTTTTTAAATAAATTAGGACTTACGCAAAGGCACTAATTATAGTGTAAATATTGGACAGGATTATCAAAAATACACCACATATAGAAACAATACGTAAGTCCTGTAAATAAATAATCAACTCAGATGGTGGAGAAAAGTGAATTGGCGATCGCTACCTCCCAAATTCAATATGCTTTCTTTTTAAATTGAATTATTATTCAACTTATTGTCTCAAATGATTACTGTATCATCCATTAAGCTTACTTGTTACCCCGTGAGGTCTTAAAGTTTCGACTACACTAAAGAGTAATTGACTATCTAGAGTTGGAGTTATATTATATGATTAAAGCTTGCAATAATGCTTTAGCTATAAGGTAGATATTTCAAAGACTAAAGCCCTACTGCAAACCATTACTTTTTGAGCACTAATTATCAGGAAATGAAATTAGACCAAGTGCTATAGCCGTTCTACTGAACATACCCAAACTTGTAGATTTTTAAATCGGCTGGTTCTTGCTGGGTTTGACATCCTCCCCAGCCTAAAGGCAAGGAAATTAATACCGAGCCTTAGCCCCTCGGCGGGTTGACATTTCACAGACTGCTGCTACTTTGGCAGTAGTCTTATACTGGCCTCAATGTCCGTTTTTTATCTCTGATTGCCCACCTGCGACCAATATATTTCTTGTGAACTAAAAAGCATGATAATATAACCAGTGAAAAAAAATCCACTAAAAAGTCGCCCTAGAAGGGTGAGGCTTTCAACCCAATTTTTCAGTAATTAAAAAACTGGTTCAGATAACGTCCGGCTGTCTGAGCATAGTCTAAAGGCTCACAGGGCGGCTCTAAAGGAGTAACCGCCGGAACAAAAGGACAAGGACAAAATTCTTCGTTTCTGGGGTCTTGCTCTGCCTCTACCATTAACCATCCCTCATAATTGACATCGGATAGTTTCTTTAAAATGGCATCAAAGTCAAGAACTCCATTTTTATCTCCAGGCACAGTAAATACCCCAGAGCGAATGGAATCTAGAAAGCTCATAGGTTTTGTCTGATCATGAGATTCTAATACATCATCTAATACATCTTGACGAATATTTTTCAGGTGAACGTGCTTGATGCGCGGACCATACTCTTCGATCAGATCTAAAATCTGGTCTTGGGAAGCCCCTGCATAGTAAAGATGCCCAGTATCAATGAGTAACTTTACATCATCATTAGTATTTTTCATGAGTCTATGAATATCATCAATGGTTTCTACTCCTGTTCCCACATGAGGATGATAACATAACATCATGTTATTCTCAGATGCTTTTTTTCCTAAGTCATTTAATCCATCTGTTAATTGCTTCCATTCCTGAGTGTTGAAAATAGGTCGACTATTTAGGGGATCGATGGGTTGTTGATGGACAGCACCTCCAAGTTCTGCAATGACAATCACATTACTATCAAAATTCTGCATAAATTCCATCTGCTCATTGAAGATCTCTTTGCTCTCTTGTTCGTTTCCAATGGTGAAGTAAGTCCCAACCCAGGGTTCAGAAATCGTTAAACCCCGAACCTCTAAGTCCCTTTTTAATCCTTCTACTGAAGAGGGAAATTTAGGGGCTCCTTGGAGACCTTTAAACCCTGATAGAGCGATTTCACTAATAATCTGTTTATAGGAGATAGGAGGATTGAGATCAATAGTAAGATCGTCGCTGTTACTCCAACCTGTAGGAGTAATTCCTAAACGGACTCTTTCAGGATCAAAAATAGGTAATGGAGCAGACTTTTCACAATAACAGGTACACGTACATCTTGCCTCAGCATGAGCCGGAAGTGAGATGGTTATTCCCAGGATCATAACTATAAGGAGGGAAATTAATAAACGACTGATTGGTTTACCAAAAGATTGTAGACCTTTGATGAAATTTTCAGCCATTTGTCTTGGATGTTTGATCTTTTCTGTCATTTGCGTCACAAATACTGCATGTTTTCTTTACTTCGTAAGTCCTGATTTATATTAGCTAGTGGATTATAGCTAATGAATTAAGAGTAAATAATTGAGAACTTAAATGTCAAGTAATTCTTGTTAAAATTATTATTAATTTTTTTTAAGATGTAGAGGGCTAATGCAAGGAAACTATCAGGACTCACATAACAGCAGCAATTGTGGTGGCAAAATATAGAAAATGACAAAAATTTGCACCATATATAGCGATCCTGCGTAATTCCTGAACCTATTAATTTTCTGGCTTATTCGGTGTCTTTTGTATTTATTTTTACCACCTTTTATAAATGAGGATCTTAGCTCTTAATTAGTTTGTCAATATGCTACCCCAACCGACATATTCTGGTAATATCCCGATTCCCTATATCAATAAACTTTTCTCCATCAAATCCCGTTAAAAAACTCCGAACACCATAACATAAAATTTGACAAAAAAAGAGAAGTAATGTATTTACCATTAAATGCATTTTTCGGAAGAGTAAATGTATTTATGACAATTTTACATTATTAGTCAAAAATACAGAGATTTTGGCTTAAAGGCACTTATGCACTTATGAGTATCTCAGAAGTTTTATACTTATGAAGTAAAAACCGCTCACCTAGATGTGATTTAGGCCTAATTCTCCCCCCACCCCCAAATCTTTCAATCATCCCACTCCATAAAAGGGTTTTACGAGTTATTTATAATGGATAGCCAAAAAGGCAGTGTCATTTCATTTTTATGAAAAATAGAGGAGCACAGAGGGAGAGAAGGAGAAATTTAATCCAAAAATAGTAATTTGGACTTATTTTTAACAATCTGATATCTTGTAATTGTGAAATTAGGAAATCATCTCATTCTTAATTCTTCCCTTAGAAAAGAAGAATGATTTTCCAATAATTTGCATCTTCAAATATCTAACTTTCACAGTTAATTACTCCTGAAAGTATTATCCTACAATAATATGAGGATATAGATATTTTTTGTGCTGTAACCATTTAATTTCTATGTTCATCCGAAAAATTAGTATATATTTTGTTTTTTTTCTTAAACTTTCCATTTACATATTTTGTACTTCATTTATTTTGAGCATAATAGTTTCAGCAAAAATAATCTCTGTTCAATTAGCTGACAATTTTCTATACAATTTAATAGTCTTTGGTGATTTTTTAAGAGGAATAGAAATAGTTGAACTTTTCAATATTATTGCTTTTGCAGTAGTTGGAATGGGTTTTGGTTTAGCAACCGTTTTTTTACCTAAATACTTGGGTCGTTATGTCAGCACAATTTTATTAATAATTTTAGTTCCAATAATCTTTATCACAACTCAAATAGTGAGATATGATATCTGGGTAGAACAAATAGCGAAGAATGAAAAATTATCATTTAATCAAGCCAAATTGCTCATTAATTCATTTTTAAATCAAAGAGTAGGAAATGATGGTATATATGGTTTCTATCTATATACTGCTAAATTTCCGGTTCTTCCTCAGAAAAAATCACATATTAACAGTTTAGATAGATTAGAGAATAAAATTAATTCTAATTTTGTAAGGTTAATTGGAGTTCCTCCGGGAATAATTTACTGGACTATGAGCGTATGTTTTTGGATAATTAGAATCTTTTACTTTATAATAGTAGTAATAACTACAATTTTTCACTTTAGAGAAGGTTTAAGAATTGTTAATTGTTAAATAATAACTTCTCATTGAAGATACAAATTATTTACACATTTAGTTATTGACTATAATAATATTATTACTATAGATACTAACTTCTCCCTCATTTCTTCCTTCTTACTTCTTACTTATTCAATAATTCCTGTTGTAAACGATAAATTATCGTATCAGGTTCCATCTGACTTAAAATATCCTGAATAACAACATCTTGACCTAAATATCCCCAAGTACAACCACTTTCCAAATAAATTTTAGTAGCACTACCAATAGCATAAGTTCCATAAGCAGCTATAGAAGCTTGAGTAATAGCAACTCCTGTATAAGAAATAATATCCACCTTTCCTAAGCCTAATAATAAACTACTTCCTAAATCACCCAATAATATACCACCAGTACTAAAAATAATTGTTTTCCAAAGTTTGCCTGCTTCATAGCTAGTCATCGGCAAGTTATAAAGACGAGACAAAGAGCGAATTAACGCTAAATCTATTACTGTTGTTCCAACTACATCAATAATAACAATAGGATTAAGAGCAATAGCTAAAGCTTTATATTTAGCAAAATCCCAGATTAAATCATCAGCCTCATTTTCCTTAACCTTAACAGTTTTATGAGCAATACTTACCTCAGCTTCTCTAGCTTGAAGTAACGCATTTAAAGCTAAAAGCGATCGCCCTTCTCTCTCTAAAATAGTAATTATTTTCTGTCGCAACTCATCTATTTGAGGAGATGGAGTTTCCCACTCATTAGTCACCTTACCATCGGGCCATTCAATTCTGAGAGGTATAGGGTTCGGTTCAGCTGCGACCATTACTACTTCTAAAGAGGAATAAATATCTTCTAATTCTCCTGACCGATGAACAGGAATTTTTTGTAAATTTTGATAAATTTCTTCTCGTTCCGTTTCTGAATATAAATCTATTTTATTAAATACTAAAATCAGCGGCTTTTGAGCTTTTCGCAACTCAAATAAAGCATCATACTCAGTCCGAGTAATATCCCCAGAAATAATAAATAAAATTAAATCAGCTTGGCGAGTAACTTCCTTTGCCATTTTTCCACGAGATTGACCCGCTACTTCATCTAATCCAGGAGTATCTATTAAGTCTACTTTTACTACTTCTTGTTGATGGGAATTAACAAAAATATTAGGAGTCCATCTAATCGAACGAGGCCATTGAGTTACACCATTGAGAGGCCCTGTTTCTAATATTTTCTCACCTAATAAAGCATTTAATACTGCTGACTTACCGCGACTAACCAGACCAAAAACAGCTATTTGAATTACTCCTTGGTCAAGTTTATCAAGATTTGATTTTAATAAGTCTAATTGAGTTTTGATAGTAGATGATAATTCAGGGTTAGTTATTTTTTGTGACGTATTTTTCCAGAGGGAATATCTACTCAAAGCTTTTCGTAAACTTCCTCTCGCTCGCTTCCAATGAAGTTGACTTTGTTTACGATAACTTTCTATTGATTGAGAATTTTCTGTAATTATTTCTGGGTCAATATTTGAGTTATTCAATACTAGACTTACCTTAGATAATTTAGTAGTTATATAGGAATGAAATAATCATATTTTTTTCTTTACCTTGTCTTACCCTGGTGTCAAAACTGGTTAATCTATTGAAGTTAAATCCCAAGCTCTAGACTAGCTATATAAAGTTGAATGTTTTTTAGGAAATGCTCAAATTTTTACTAGGATAAGCCGATTTAACTTCTTAGTATAAATTGTATTTGGCAAAACTACAACAATTTTTAAGTATAATGCTATCTTTTGTCGCGCGGAATATAGATTAAATACTACTTAATAAGGGACTCCTGCTTCCTTCCACTGTTGATATGAACCTTATTCTAGCTTGGGAAAACCGAAAACAAAACCACTATAATATTAGGTTTTCCCCCAATAAGCACAAATATCTATTTTCTATTGTCATATTATTGCACCTGAGTTTGCACAACCTCTAATTTTTTTCCCTTTGGCAAAACATGACTCATTACCTGATGTACAAAAGATTTTAAGAAATTATTTTCCTGAGTTTGGTTAAATACCCTTTGCAGTATTTTTTCGAGTTGCTCAATGTTTACAAAATTACTATCTATTTGAGTAGAGAAATATTCTGTCAAACTAATACCTGCTACTCTTGTCAGATAAGCGGCACTAATAGCTTGAATTGTACCACCAGCGATAAAAGTTACACTGTTACTTTTAAGGATAATTGTTAATGTTTTTGTAGATATTTCTACTAATCCTAGTTTTAACATTAATTCTGCCATAGTAACTGCTACTTTTTTGCCTTTTTCTAGGTAAATTTTTCGCTCATATATAGCACTTAAGTCTACTATTAATTGAGCATTTATAGCTGCTATTGCTAATAAGTCTAAAGTTGCAACTGGATTAGAAAATGCTGTAACAGCAGCTATCCATTGATATTTTTCAATTTGAGGAACCGCTCGTTCTCTTCTAATTTGATTGAGAATATTTTTAGCTTCTAATCTAACTATTTCTGCTTTTCTGATAGTAGTCGCCCAGACTAATTTTTTTCTTTCCTGATCTAATAGCTGATTCAGTTTTTCTGTCAATCCAGATATTTCTGGTAATGGTTGTTCTATAAATTCTTGAATAGTACCATCTTGCTGATGTTTTCGCACTTTAATAGAGTTCGGTCTGGCAGAAATTTTAACTAAATTTTCCTCTGAGTTAATAGTAGATAATGTCTCTTTGATTTTTTGGATAACTTGGGGCTTTTGGTCTGGCCAATATAAGTCTTGTTTATTCCAAATCAAGATAAAACGTTGACCAAGGTCTATTAACTTTGATAAACCTTGAAATTCTGAATCTATTAAGTCACCTGTAATTACAAATAATATCAAATCGTAAGGCGATAGAGGATTAACTTGAGTATACTCATTTTTTGTGGTCCATTCTGACTCCCAAGTTATATCAATAAATTCTATTTTTTGGGAATTCTTATATATCCACTGAGACTTTAATATTTCACTTAAAGCAGTTTTACCAACTCCTTTATTCCCTGTAATAACTATACTTAATTGTTGCCTTTCTAATTCCTCAGTAAGAGTTATTACTTGCTGATTTAGTTGGCTAATATTATTACTTATTTTCTTAGAATTATTAATATCTTCTGCTGCCAAGGAAAGCTTATCTATAGTAGTAGTTAGTGAAGCGATCGCCTCTTCCGCAGCTTCTTTTGTAGGTAATGGGATTATACTTAGTTTCTGGGGCGATAGAGATTTTGGTCTTTTTAATAACCAAACCCCTAGACTTGCTAACATAATTCCAAAAATAGTAGTTCCACCAAATTCTGACAGAGAACTGTGTACACTATCTAGTAACCATAATAGTAAAGAGAAACCTATTCCACCCACTAAAATTGGTCGTTGTAATTTTACAGCCATTTTGATTTTCCTCAAAACTCCTTTCATTATTAATTTTATCTTAACCTTGCCATAATAATTATGGGTTTAAATCCTGTAAATATTTCTATTTCAGGAAATTCCATATCATTAACATGTATTTAAAACAATTTATTAATTCATAATCACACAGATGTGATCAAAAATATTAACTTTCAAAACTATTATATTTTTTAAGAAAGGTATTGTCCTAACTAAAAGATGTAGTGCTATAAAAATTGGTAAAACCAATCAAATGTATTTTGACGTAAATTTCTAATAAAAATAGGGTGATTAAAAAGGCAATTATAAATTAAGCTATGTAAAAGGTTTGAAAAAGGATGCTATAACCTTTCCAAACCATTAATTTATTTCAGTGTATTTTTTTTACTATTCAGGTCATAACATAAAAGTTGTTTAGGAAAGTATGATTTAAAAAAGGCTAAAAATTGATAGATACTTCATTATCTACTTAGAATACCTTTAGGATTTTGTAGAATTTTTCTTCATTAAATTACAATAACAAAATATTACCTCCTAAATTATTTCATATCCTTTTAGTTCTAACCAAAATAATAGGGCTCATTTCCTGATTTCCATTTAATATTACAACCTATGCTAGGCTTTTGTTCTTCCCCTATATTTTTTCCTGCTAAAACTGCATCTAAAGCTGCTCGTAAATCACTTCCCGTTACTAATTTTTGATTACTAGGACGACTATCATCTAATTGCCCTCTATATACTAATTTATAATCAGTATCAAATAGGAAAAAATCAGGAGTACAAGCAGCAGTATAAGATTTTGCAACTTCCTGAGTTCCATCAAAACAATAGGGAAAATTAAACCCTAATTCTAATGCCATTTCTTTTAGTTTATCTGGAGCATCATCAGGGTGAGTTTCAATATTGTTGGAACTAATAGCAACAATTCCCACATCTTTTGGAACATAATCTTTGCCAATTTTAGCAAGTTCTAATTGAACGTGCTTGACAAATGGGCAATGACGACAAATAAACATTACTAATAATGCTTTTTTACCATCAAATTTAGATAGGGAAATTATCTCCCCGGAAACTACATCTGGTAACTGAAAATTTGGTGCTGTAGTTGCCAATGTTAGCATTGTAGATTCTGTTAAAGCCATGGTATAATTCCTGTATAACTTTATTTTATTGTAAAAAATAGCACATTTTTGTGAACAGCAGATATTAGCTAAAATTGTCCAGAAGCCTCACACCATAATCTTCAGCATCAGCTTAGTGTAGAAGTAAGTCAGAAATGCAATACCTACAATGCACAATAGACATCTCTGACTAATTTTGGGTATAAGATAAAATGTAATAATTTTATACTTTTTCCACTTATTCTAATATGACAACAACTGTAGAAGTTCAAACAGAGTATGAGGCAATTATTGGTCTAGAAACCCATTGTCAGCTTAGTACTCAAACTAAAATTTTCTCTAATTCCTCCACAGAATTTGGTGTCACACCTAATACTAACATTGACCCAATATGTATGGGAATGCCCGGAGTATTACCTGTACTTAATCAAAAAGTTCTAGAATATGCTGTTAAAGCAGGATTGGCCCTAAATTGTCAAATTGCGCCCTATAGTAAATTTGACCGGAAACAATATTTTTACCCAGACCTACCTAAAAATTATCAAATCTCCCAGTATGATTTACCCATTGCTGAAGATGGTTGGTTAGAAATAGAGATAGTAGATGAGGATGGTAATGCCAATCGTAAAAAAATTGGTATTACCAGACTGCATATGGAGGAAGATGCAGGTAAGTTAGTCCATGGAGGTAGCGATCGCCTATCTGGTTCAACTTATTCAATGGTAGACTACAATCGTGCTGGTATACCATTAATAGAAATCGTATCAGAACCGGATATCCGTTCTGGAGTTGAAGCTGCCGAATATGCTCAAGAACTAAGGCGAATTGTTCGCTACCTTGGAGTTAGTGATGGGAATATGCAAGAAGGTTCCCTGCGATGTGATGTGAATGTTTCTGTACGACCTGTAGGCCAAAAAGAATTTGGCACAAAAGTAGAAATCAAAAATATGAACTCCTTCAGTGCCATACAGCGAGCTATAGAATATGAAATTCAACGACAAACTAAAGCTATTGAAACAGGAGAAAAAATTATCCAAGAAACTAGACTTTGGGAAGAAGGTGCTCAACGTACTGTTAGTATGAGGACTAAAGAAGGTTCTAGTGACTATCGTTATTTTCCTGAACCTGACATTCCACCTATTGAAGTCTCAACTCAGCAGTTAGAAGCTTGGAAAGCAGAGTTACCAGAATTACCTGCATACAAACGTCACCGTTATGAAAGTCAGCTCGGTTTATCTGCTTATGATACTCGTGTTCTAACTGATGACTGCAATGTAGCAGAATATTTTGAAGCCACAGTTGCAGCCGGTGGAAACTCTAAACAAGTAGCTAACTGGATCATGGGAGATATCACTGCTTTTTTGAAAAATGAAAAAATTCGTATTAATAGTATTACTCTGAAACCTGATAATTTGGCCGAGCTAGTCAAAATTATTGAAGATGGTACTATAAGTGGTAAAATTGCTAAGGATATACTGCCAGAATTATTATCTAAAGGTGGGTCGCCCAAGGAATTAGTAGAGAAAAAAGGTTTGATTCAAATTTCAGATACTAAGGCAATAGAAGCAATTATAGATGAAGTTTTAGGAACACATCAAGAAGAGTTAGCAAAATATCGCAGCGGTAAAACAAAACTCAAAGGTTTCTTTGTTGGGCAAGTGATGAAAAAAACACAAGGCCGTGCTGATCCAAAGATGACAAATCAATTAATTAGTAAGAAGTTAGAAGGATAAAAGTGTGAGGTGTGAAGTGTTAGGAAAATTTGGTAATCTTGCCTGCGCAATGATCAGATATAAATTGTGGCATTATATTAATGTATGAAAATGTATGAAGTTCCAGATTGCTTAACTGTGTGATTACTTAATTTTTTGGAAAACAATAAGGTTTTTAGCATCCTACTTCCGGCACGTTTTACTAGATATTTTGCTGATGCTAAATTGTTATTAAAGTTTGAGAATAATAGTGATATTGCTGATAATAAACATCAAGTTTCCAATTCTTCTACTCAAGTTCTTGTTCCACTTCCAACATCACCTAATTTTGAACCAACAGTTCCTCAACTTCAGAAATCTTTAAGACAAAAACCTCTATTCCAATATTTAGTATAAGGTAATAGGTCAAAAATACTCCTAAATATACCTAAAGCCTGTAACTACAAGTCCAAAGAGAAACCAGAGAAAAATTTTTATGTCCATACTAACTCGAAGAAAACTATTAGTGTTCTTC
>JAKQYG010000095.1:0-8060 GCA_023356515.1 Trichodesmium sp. MAG_R04
CAAGCCTGGCAATTCCCGGTAAAAGTTGGGAAAACCCTTCATAGCAATGTGACGGCACAACCATCAACATTGGCGGTATCTCGCAATGCTTTGAGGAATATCCCCAAAGCGCCATTCCAATCTCTCGGCATTGAGTGACCGCACCAATAGGACTTACGCAAAGGCAGTAATTGTAGTGTAAATATCTGAAATATTTACCATAAACACACTACATATAGCAGTGCTGCGTAAGTCATGACCAATTGTCAATTATGTGAACAAGCTAACAATTAAAAACGAACAGTAAAATTTACTGACGCATTAAAACCTGGAGGAGCAAAACGTTGTAAATTATCATCATCCCCTGCTAACCCTTGCACATCTGACCAAACAAAATACTTGGTATTGAATAGATTAAATAAGCCTATATTTAAAGAAGCATTTTTTGAGAAAT
This sequence comes from Trichodesmium sp. MAG_R04, assembly GCA_023356515.1. GTDB lineage: Bacteria > Cyanobacteriota > Cyanobacteriia > Cyanobacteriales > Microcoleaceae > Trichodesmium. Next base: position 434 of record JAKQYG010000095.1, read on the forward strand.
TGTAATAGCTGACTAGATCCAGTAAAAAATAACTATCAGGAGCAAATAAATCATCTCCATCAATACGATCTTCACTTTTTCCAGCCACATAAGTACCAACTAGTTCTGTTCCCCATTTATTTTCAGCTGCTCTATAACGTAATCCCAGTAATGCCTCAAAAGGATTAACTGAGTTAAGAGGTTCAGAACCAGAACCTGCATTGTTATTACCCTCCGTCCATGCCAAACTGGCGATCAAGCTCAACCCATCCCTAGCATTGCTATTAAAGAAATATTCTGCCTTCGCTTCAACACCATAAATTTCCGCACTTTCAATATTTTGAGCTTGAAATTGTCGGAAACTATCACTCTCTCGAGTACCGATATTAATACTATCGATAAAATCCTCATAATCATTATAAAATCCAGCAATAGAAAAATCGATTGCAGGATATGAACCTCGTACACCTAGTTCAAAACCATTACTTTTTTCGGGTTCTAGGTCAGCGTTAGGTAATACGGTATAACCAAAAGCAAAGTTGGTAAAACCGATATTAGCATCATCATAAGGTGGACTACGAAAACCTCTTGCATATTGACCATAAATAGCTAATTCAGGGGTAGGTTTATAAACAACACCAAATTTAGGAGAAAATGCCGAATCACTACGATCTTCAACTTTAAAATTATCAACGTTAATTCTTCTGAAATCATCATCCTCATTGGCGTTTAAACTATAGTAATCCCACCGTATTCCCGGAATTAGAGAAAATTTACCAATTTCGATTTCATCTTGTAGATACAGACCTAACCTTAAAGTATCAGTATTAGGAAAGGTTTTATTGGGAAATTCCTCTCCAATAACAAATTTACTGGTGCTACCATCAGGAAAAATTAAAGTATTATCCCGAGGGCGAGAAGTACTGGTGTTAGAAATTTCTAATCCATAAACCAAACGATGAGAAGCATCACCTGTGAGAAAATTACTTTGGAGTTGTATATCGCCACCAATAATATCTTGTTCAAATTTGTTTTCTTCATCTCTGATAACAGGAGTAAAACTAGGTCCTTCTCGTCCAGAGGTTTCTTGAATTCCTTCTGATGTTTTTTCTTCACTTATGTCAGCTTCTTGATAATAAAATTTTGCCTTCAGACTTTGTAACCAACCTTCTTCATTTTGATAACCATAGTCTAAGCTAAATCTGCTTCGAGTACGGGTATCCTCGGCAACTACATTTTGACGCTCAAAAAAGACAAAATTAGGTGGTTGAACATTGAAAGGTGTTCGACCGATTTCGTTTAAGACAGTTGTATCTGTTGTTTCTCTTAAAAAATCACCCGTTAACTTTAAATTATTATTATCATTAATATTGTAAACCATCTTAGAAGTAAAACTATAATCAGTCATATCTTGAGGATTAACTCTTACTCCTGAGGCTGTTTTTAATTCTGAACTTCTCGAATAACTTCCCACAGTAGAAAATTGTAACTTACCTTCTTCGTCTTCCACCGCTATTACTCCTGTAACCGAAACTTTTTCATCACGAGTATCATAGCTAACTTGTCCACTATTATAAAAAGACGTCCCAAAAATATCAAGATAGTCTTGAGGGTCTTTTGTTACAAAAGAAACTACCCCACCAATGGCATCACTACCATACAAAGCAGAAGCGGGTCCTTTGATGATTTCTACTCGTTTAATGGTTTCTAAGTTAAGGTAATCTCGACCTCTGCCTACATAATTGTCTGGCACGGGAATATCATCTACTTGTAATAAAACTCGATTTCCGTCAATTCCTCGGATGTTAAAGTCTTGGTTGCCAAAGCGATTAGCATTTCTACCCACGGAGACACCTGGTTCATAACGTGTTAGATCTTGTATATTGCGAATTAATTGTCGTTCAATTTCTTCTGAGTCAATAACAGTGATAGAACTGGCAGAGTCTAAGATACGACGAGGAGTTCTAGTACCTGTAATGGTAATAGTTATATCATCATAGTCAAAGGCTGTTAAGTCTTTTCCCTCAGTAATACTTAAAACTAAATTACTTTCACTAGGAATAACTTTCGCTTCTGGTATGCGATCGCTTGTTCCTGTAATGACAATTCTAACCACCGAATCACTGACAGGGTAGACTAATATTTCTGATATTTTATCGCTGGGGCTTAATTTTCTTAATTGATTCTCAATAGTAGTATCTGGTAACTCGATCACCAAATTATTTTCTTTGGTCGTAATAATGGGAATAGAAGATTTTCCTGACTCTGTAATTACATCTATTTCCAGTCCTTGTTCAGTGGAATTAAAAATAATGTCGGTTATTTTTTCCAGGTTATTATTTTGAGCTAACTGTAAAAATGTATTTTCCTTAGTTGAAGGAGCAATTTTTTTTTCCGCTTTAGCAGAATCTGCCATTATTATTAATAGCAGGGGCAGCAAGGAATATTTAATTATTATTTGTATTTGTGTTTTAATCATGTTTTTTCTTACCCCAATTTATGAGTTTTTTGGCTGTTTATAGTAAAATAGTTGAATGCTTACACTTTATGGCTAAAGTCATTAGTTCACTTGATAATTATTCTGATTAAGAAGAACAAAACAATTCTTTAAGTTAAATTTTGCAGTTCACGACTTTTAGCAATTTAGCAATTTAAAGAGGCTGATAAAGAAGGAGATAGGGGACAAATTTGTCGGCCAACTGGAGTTTCAATGATTACTACTTCCACATTAAAAACTTGAGCAATATTCTCTATAGTTAAGACATCTTCTGTGTTACCAACAGTAAATAGTCTTCCTTGCTTTAAAAAGGCAAGGCGATCGCTATAGCGAGATGCTAAATTAATTTCATGTAAAACAGTAATAATTGTCAATCCTTCTTGGTGTAACTTTTTTAGTAACTCTAACAGTTGCAATTGATAGTGAATATCAAGATAAGTAGTAGGTTCATCTAGGAGTAAAACTTCGGGATTTTGGGCCAAAGCTAGGGCTAAAAAAGCTCTTTGCCTTTCCCCTCCTGACAGCTGAGTGACAGGTCGATCTACATAATCTTGTAATTCTGTCTGAAAAAGAGCTTGAGCAACTGCATCTCGATCGTCTGAAGTTAAGTCCCACTGATACCAAGATTGGTAGGGAGTACGCCCTAAACTAACCAACTGTTTTACAGTTAAACCAGAAGGAATTGTTTGCTGTTGAGGCAAAAGAGCAATTCGTTTAGCGACAGTATGAGGTGGTAAAGAATGAATCTCTTTGCCATCGAGTAAAACTTTTCCTTGACTAGGGGTTAAAATTCGACAAAGCAATTTGAGAAACGTTGATTTACCTGAACCATTTGCACCAACTAAACTGAGCCATTCTCCTGGGGCTAAATCAAAGTTGATGTTATGGACAATTATTTGATTGTTGTATCCTCCACTGAGGTTATAGCTATTTAAAGGCACAGCTTAGTTATTAGTTAATGGTTAATAGTTTGTGGTTTAAAATGAACGGCGATAAAGTAACCAAACAAATAGAGGTGAGCCGAATAAAGCGGTTACTGCTCCTACAGGTAACTCCACAGCACCGATGCGAGAGAGCAAATCTGCCCACGCCAAAACCATTGCACCTCCCACTGCTGAAAGAGGTATCAATAGACGATAATCATTACTTTTGAGTAAAAAACGGATGGAATGGGGAACAAGTAAGCCCACAAAACCAATCAACCCAGCGATGCTCACCGCACTTGCTGCTAATAAAGTTGCTGTCCCTCCGATGAATAATCTCGATCTACCTAAGGGGATACCCAAGCTAACAGCTAGTTCATCTCCTAGGTTAAGTACATTGACATAACGAGCTAAAAGACAAGCAATAATTAGGGTAATAATTATGTAAGGACCAGCGATGCTCAACTCCGCCCAACCTCTACCGTTTAAACTACCTACAATCCAGTTAAGAGCTTTTTGAATCCTGCCGTCTTCCGAAAGTAATAATAATGTTGTTTGAATTGCTCCAAATAGAGAAGAAACTGCCACACCACCAAGGATAAGGCGCTCTACATTAATATTGTTATCTTGTCGGGCTAAAAAATAAACCAAAGTAGTGGTCAAAATTGCTCCTAACCAAGAGGCTAAGGGTATCATAAACAAAAAAAGATCTAGGGTGATTAATACTACCACTACTAAACCTGCCCCTGCTGAAATACCTAGCAAAAAAGGCGTAGCAAGAGAATTACGCAACATTCCTTGCAGTAAGGCACCAGAAGTACCTAAAGCTGCTCCCACGATAAAAGCTGCTAAAATACGAGGCAAGCGTAAATCCCACACTATAACTTGATTCAATGTCTCCCCTTTGTGCCATAGGGCTTGATATATGTCATCTAGGCTCAAAGAAACAGAGCCAATGGACAAGGACAAGCAAAAAGTTATCACTAAACCTAGACTGATCAAAGATATTATTATTAAAGTTCGATAATTATTTTCTTTTTTTATCGGCACAAAAGATATATTTTTGTTCTTGGCCTCCATTAATTACCTATTGACAATAGTATTGAGCTAAGACTCATAGTCTTAATTTCAGTAGTTACGCAAAGGCACTAATTACAGTGTAAATATCTGAAATATTTATCAAAAAACACCATATCTAGTAGTACTGCGTAAATCTTGAATTTAATAATCTTTATTATTAAACTTTAATCGACGATCGAGTATTAAAATTTACTATTTTGCTTATAACAGATTTATGAACTTATTGCAAATTTTATTCAATAAATTTGTCATTACTATTTTTTTGGCCTGTTTTATAGATGGGATTTATACCAATAGAACTTACATATGAACGCTATTGGTAGTGTGTGTTTTGCTGACGCAAAGCTGCGCTAAGGTTTCTCGACATTAAAAGCAGGCTTCGTAAAGCATATATAGTATCTTTGGCTAAGTTCTGACCAAATAGGACTTACCCACGGGCACTACATGAGGCTGAGGGCGAATGCCATTCGCCCCTATATAGTTTTCAAGGTGAATTTGTGTAAGTCCTGATTATATAGCACTAAGTACTAGGGAATAGGGAACAGGCACCAGGGAAAATATGAGAATTTGAGTAATAAATATTTACATTACAGGATTTTACTCTAATAGCTGAAACACTTATCATTTTAAGAAATAATATCAAATAATTTTGGTAGTTTACTTTTAGTAAAAATTATAAAAATTATAAATTTCCGATTTTTCAAGCAAAACTAATAAAAAAAATATTAAGATAAATTTCTACTTATTAGCTTATATATACAGGACTGACACAGTACCGCTATATATGGTGTAGAAATTCGTCTTTCTCAAGGTCTTGCTACTATAATTAGTGCCCTTGCGTAAGTCCTGAATGAATTATAGATGTAATGCAAATTAGTCAATTTATTACAAGTGCAGGTATTGTTGCCTGGCCACTATTAATGTTTTCCATTGTAGCGATCGCTCTAGTTATAGAGCGTGGAAGATTTTGGTTTAAAATTTTGCGAAAGCAAAGTTTAGTAGTGCAAAAGGTCCTCAAAATATATAGAACAGATGCTTATACTGCCCTCAGCATACTTCAGAAAAACGTTGATTTACCTATCCCTCGCATTTTTTTAGAAGCTTTAGAACTGGAGCAACCAACTCCAGATGAAATGCGTCTAGCTCTGGAAAGTGCAGCATCAGCAGAACTTCCTCATCTCCGTCGTTTTAACACGGTATTTGATACTATTATTAATGTTGCCCCTCTACTCGGTTTGTTAGGAACTGTTTTAGGATTAATGACATCTTTTTCTTCCTTAAATATAGGAGATGTTGGTGGTAGTAGTAGTGCTGAAGTTACAGGTGGTATTAGTGAAGCTTTAGCATCAACAGTATTAGGATTAGTAGTGGCTATTTTTACCCTGGTCTTTAGTAATATGTTTAGAGGATTTTATAAACGACAAATAGCTTTAATTCAAGAATACGGTGGTCAACTGGAACTTCTCTATCGGATTCATTATGAAAGAGGAAATTTTAAAGTTAATAGTTAAGTGAATTAACCATTAGAAAAGGCTAAATTTGGTGTTTAATCAAACTACTTTTTTTATCTTCTTTTTTCTGAAAAAATTTAACAACACAATAACTGATAACTAATTATCAAAAAAAGTAATAAATTATGCGTGTAATTGATGATGAGCTAGATGTAGCACCCCAGATAAATATCTTGCCGATGATTGATGTAATATTTTCTATCTTGGCATTCTTTATCATTTCTACCTTGTTTTTAACCCGTTCAGAAGGTTTACCAGTTAATCTCCCTAAAGTGGCTAAATCTCAACTTCAACAAACAGAAAAAATAACTGTAACTATTGACGAAGTAGGGAAAATATTTCTCCATCGCAAACTGATAGAAGTAGATGCTTTAGAAAAAGCAGTACGTCAACTTGTGTTACCAAATCAAAAGTCTATAGTTGTAATCAAAGCTGATGAAAAAGTAGATCATGGTGATGTAGTAGTAGTTATGGATAAACTGCGACAAATCGATGAAGTAAAATTGGCGATCGCTACTCAAAAACCAAAGTAGTTCATTAATGGATAATTGATAATTAATAAAGAGTGAATAATGGATACAGATAGTGGAATTAATAATAAATTGAAATATTAAATCTCCTGGAAAAGCTCTTTATTTTTGAATAAGAAAAATCAATTTTTTTTATTCTTATATAATGATTGTCAAACTAAATAATTATCAATTAGTAAAATTATATATTGGTAGATTATTGCGATTAAAAACTATCTATATTTTCTACATTTTAAGGAGAAATTAAGTTAAATTATCAAATTTTTAAATAAAGATATATGAGTCTTTCAATCACTTGTATAGAACAACATGAAAAAGATAGACGAACGGTAAAAAAAATCGTTCTTTATGGTTTGTTGTGTTCGACTATCCTCCACGCAGGAATCATCACATTAGCACTATTTGGAATATTGGATCGACCCCTAAATCTAGAGGAAGATGCAATCGAATTAATTTTTGTGGAAGAAATAGAAGAAACTCCACCAAAACCTAAAGTTGAAGAAAAAGTAGAGGAACCAAAACCACAAGAGATAGTCGAAGAAAAAGAGGTTGTACCACCAGAACCATTGGAAACTGCTATTGCTCAACCCCAGAAAATAGTTCCTCCAGAAGTACCAACGGAAATGGCAATATCAGAAACCGTAGAATCTTCTTCGCTGGAACAACCAACAGAAAAAGCACTGAAACCCATTGAGCAACCCCAAAAGTTGGAGCCATTATCAGAACCTGTTGCTCAACCCAACTCATCCGCAGCAACTTTTGCTCCCAACTCAATAGCAGAGGTACAACCAGACAGTGCATCTACTCTCGAAACATCAGATTCTTTTTCAGCACCCATAGCAGCTAATGTTCCTCCTGAAGTTCCAAAACTACAAGTCGCAGAAGTAACTCAACCAAGTGCAAGTAAATCTAATATTGGTAGTTCCCTCAGCCAACAGTCTAACTTCGGAGATGTCGCTAGTAATACTAGCAATACACAAACTTCTCCATCAAGTCCGATAGACACACAACGGTCTGCACCGACAAAACCATCAGTTCTCGGAACTCAACCAAGTGCGAGTAAATCTAACTCAAATCTTGGTAGTTCCCTCAGTCAACAGTCTAACT
>JAKQYG010000095.1:8160-10999 GCA_023356515.1 Trichodesmium sp. MAG_R04
ATACACAAACTTCCCCATCAAGTCCGATAGACACACAACGGTCTGCACCGACAAAACCATCAGTTCTCGGAACTCAACCAAGTGCGAGTAAATCTAACTCAAATCTTGGTAGTTCCCTCAGTCAACAGTCTAACTTCGGAGATGTCGCTAGTAATACTGGCAATACACAAACTTCCCCATCAAGTCCGATAGACACACAACGGTCTGCACCGACAAAACCATCAGTTCTCGGAACTCAACCAAGTGCGAGTAAATCTAACTCAAATCTTGGTAGTTCCCTCAGCCAACAGTCTAACTTCGGAGATGTCGCTAGTAATACTGGCAATACACAAACTTCCCCATCAAGTCCGATAGACACACAACGGTCTGCACCGACAAAACCATCAGTTGTTGGAACTCAACCAAGTGCCAACAATCAATCAAATTCAGGTATTGGAGATACTTTGAATAATCTTGGTAACTTTGAAGATGGTGGTGTAAATCCTGGCAACCCTGGTAGTGGGGAACTAGCAGCATTAAAGTCGCCTTTACAAGGTTCGAATGGTTCCAGAGAGAAACCTACAAAACCTAGTCCTGCTTACGATTCTGATGCTGAAGGGGTATCTTGCATTAATTGTCCTAAACCAAGTTATCCTGGTGAAGCTAGAGAAAAAGGATTAGAGGGAAACCCCAGGCTAAGAATTGATATTGATTTTGATGGCAATGTAACTAATGTTCGTCTAGAGAAATCAAGCGGTCATCCTATTTTAGATGAAGCTGCAATAAATGCAGTTAAAGGATGGAAGTTAGACTCAAAAGATGGAGGACGTATAGGAGTTCTAGTTACGCTCAAATTTAGGTTGAGATAATTATAGCAGAAGAAGTACAGATTGAATTATTAAATTTTTCAGTGCGAACATCTTGCTCGCTTGGGTGTATGGGTGTACCTCAGCAAAGTGGAAGATGTGTAGCCAGAATTGAGGAAATTGGTATGATGAGGTTGCATCCAACATTTGTACATTCAGTGGATAAATTACTAACAAACAATTATGAAAATCAAATTCATTAACACTAAAATGACAAATTCAATCAAAAAACAACTAGGAATTATTTTGGCTACTTCTAGTTGCTGTGTCGCAAGTTTAGTTATCTTACCACAGTTCGCCAAAGCACAACAGATTACTTCTATTGATGGTACTAGCTGTGATGGAAAAGTTCAAAATGGTAAATTAAATGGTCAGGGAGTCTGCAAATATCCCGATGGTTCTGTTTACGAAGGTAATTTTGTTGATGGTAAACCGGAGGGTAAAGGAAAATATACTTTTGCTGATGGAGGTTGCTATGAGGGAGATTTTAAAGATGGTGAATTTAATGGTACTGGGGTTTGGGAATTTGCTAATGGCGATCGCTACGAAGGAGAAGTGTCGAATGAAGAACCTAATGGTAAAGGTAGTTTTACTTCTGCCAGTGGTATTCGTTATGAGGGATATTTTCAAGCAGGTCAACCAATTGGCAAAGGGACATTTATTACTGCTCAAGGAGACCGTTGTGAAGGAGAGGTGACAGATGGAAAGTTGAATAGCACTGGTTCCTGTGTATATTCTACCGGAAACAAATATGAAGGACAGTTGCGTAATGGTCAGAGGGAAGGAAAAGGAGTTTATACCTTAGCAAGTGGCGATCGCTACGAAGGAGACTTTACCAATGGTAAATATAATGGCATAGGTATATATACATTTGCAGCAGGTAGTCGCTATGAAGGACAATTCCAAGATGGTAAATTTAATGGCAAAGGTCTGCAGGAATATGCTGATGGCAACCGTTATGATGGAGAATTTAAGAATGGAAAACCTGACGGTCAAGGAGTTCTGAATTTTGCTGATGGCAATGCTTATGAAGGAACATTTCTGAATGGCAAAATGGAAGGTAGGGGAATCTATACTTTTGCTAATGGCGATCGCTGTGAAGGAGAACTAAAAGGTGGTAGTTTTAATGGTCGAGTTGTTTGCAAATATGCTGATGGTGAAAGCTATGAAGGAGAATTTAAAAATGGTAAAAAGCACGGTCAAGGTGTTTATACTTTTGCTGATGGTACAAAAGTAGAAGGAACTTGGGCTGAGGGAAAAATTCAGCAGTAATATTAACAGGACGCATTTTTGAGAAAATTTGAGCGAGGAGATTTTTGATTTTTCTACTTTTGAGGATTTATCTAAGTGGTTGGCAGATAGATAGGTGTGATTTCAGTCATTAGTAGAAAGTGCAATGCTAGGGAGACTTGGTCTCCCAAAACATATATTTTTATTTTATAATGAAACAAGAGAATGAATAATTAACTAGGAGATGAAATTACTATGAGATTTATCAGTCCGAAAATTGATTATGCTTTTAAGAAAATATTCGGTTCTGACCAAAGTCAAGACATATTAATTAGTTTTCTAAATGCCATTATTGATCATAAATTACAGCCCTTTTCAAATTGATAAACTACATGGCCATAACCAAAACCTCGTAGGGACCTTGCATGCAACGTCCCTACGGAGGAACGGGGAATTGATAGATCTTTTTTGTTGGGAATATATCTGTTGATAATTTTCTATAATTCACTACAATTATCAAAATTACCAATCTTCTTCTTCTTCCTCAATTACACTAATTTGCTTTGCATAGCGTTTTCCATATTTTTCTTTGACCTCAACTTCTACTAAAGCTCCTTCGGTTAATTGAGATATAGACTCAGTCTTCATGTATTTTTCGTTAAAGGTAATGTCTAAGGTTCCATCATCTGGACTAATTCTACCCCAGTATAACTTTTCTTTTTTATTATACCGAATGTATTGCACTGAACCTGTTATAAAGAAGG
>JAKQYG010000096.1 GCA_023356515.1 Trichodesmium sp. MAG_R04
AAGTAAATTAGGCCGTGATATTTTAGAGGAATTAAATTTAGGAAAAAATCTAAAAATTGAGAGTAAACCATTAGCTCATCCTTATTTTTGGGGAGCGTGGATATGTCAGTCAGTGAATTAGATGTTGGGTGTTAGGTTTTGGGTTTTAGGTTTTAGGTCTTTAAACAATAATATTCATTGCTATTTTTTAACCTACATTCCACATTTCTTAACATTAAATTGATAAGTTTTATTAATTGTATCGCCCAGAATGCTCTCTCTGAGATCTTTATAGCTATGGGCATCAATTTTCAGTCTTATAAAGAATTGTAACTAATTTTCTCATAAATAATTAGTTATTAATAATATTTATTGATATTAAGCTCTAGAATGAATGTTTTTCCTATAAGTCTCTTTGAAAATGTAAATATACATAAAGATATATGAAGATCTGCGAAATTTCGGTTTCATAGGCGATCGCCTATATAAAGATTAGCCAAATGTCTTGAAAAAGACTAAACTTAGCACATACACATTTTAGAATTTTTGTCAATGGGTAATATCAATTCCGGATAATTAGTGATAAAAAAACTTCCTCTTTTTCCATCCTGACCCCTGTAGGGACGTTTCATGTCGCGCAGCCTTAAAGAATTATGGGCAAGCAAAACGGCAGTTAGCCCCTACTTCTCTCTAATTTATTGATACCTATTCAACCGGACATGATATAACTCCTATCAACAGTCAAAAGTCAGAAAAAAAGCCTATGTTGGGTTTCACTTCGTTCTACCCAACCTACATTTTTCTCAACCCTAATACCTAATACCTAATACCTAATACCTAAAATCTAAAATCTAAAATCTAACACCTAAAACCTAACACCTAAGTATTGTCAATCAATAGGACATCGAGCCCCACTGATTGACCGTCTATTCATCTCACCGCAAATCAAAGATTATAAAGATTATGGCGTGAGGCTTCTGGACGATGTAGCTAAATCCCAAATTCTGTTTTTAGCTGCGCTACCCATTCTTTGATCCGTTTTTCTGTTAACTCAGGTTGATTATCGTCATCCAGAGCTAAACCTACAAACTTGCCATTTTTGACTGCTTTGGAGTCCTCATGCTCATAACCATCTGTAGGCCAGTTCCCAATGGTAGTACCTTTAAGATCAGTGATTTTTTCCTCCAAAATACCCATGGCATCTTGAAAATTATCAGCATATCCTATTTGATCACCTGTACCAAAATAGGCAACTTTTTTGCCTTTGAAATCAACATTATCTAGTTCCTCCTCATAAAAACCACCCCAGTCACTTTGTAGTTCACCAACATCCCAAGTAGGACAGCCAATAATTATATTATTATAACCCTCAAAATCCTCAGGGCTTGCATCGGATATATTATGGATAGTAACTACCTCGTCACCACCAAATTCTTTCTGAATCATATCTGCAGCTTCTTCAGTTTTACCTGTTGTACTGCCAAGAAAAAGACCTATCTTAGACATTTTTACCTCCGTGGTAGTCGTTTGTTTGTCTTAATACATTCAGCATTATAACAGTTTTCCGAAATAATGCTATATATTCTCAATAAGCTGTTTATACTAAACCTGGGTATACCGGGTATAAAAGCTAGGCTTTTCCCATCCCCTAATTCAGTTATTTAGTAAAGGCTGTAACTTTAAAAAATACCCTCTCACTAAGGCGGATTTGGTATCAGTATCTAAATTTCGAGAAAACTATAAGGTTTTCAAGAGATTCAGCTTGTGAAATATGCAGTCTAAATCTTCAATAGCTTATGTTCAGTTAAGAACAATCAATAAAGTTTTCCAATTTTTTTAAGGATTCTAGTTTAGACCAATTTCATTACAGCAAATTTCGGACAAATGATGTAGAGGATAAATGGTGAAAATCATATATTGCAAGCATCTTGCCTGTGTAGGCCCACCTTATGATTACCGAAAACGCTGTAACTTAGGCTACATTAATTATTCTTACATAGGTCAAAAATCAAAAATCAAAAGTAATCTATGACTAAATTTCAGGATTTACCAATGCCCGCGCCCTAAATGCTCCGACTACCTCCTCTATACACTCTCTGTTTTTGTAACGTTGCATACAAAGTCCCTACCTACTCCCCTGCTTCTTAAAAAGATTTTTTCAGGAGACCCTAGTCAAGCGATCGTGGAGGGTAGCCTTATTCTAAATTATAGTTATCAGTTAAAAATTATTAATTAATAGAATGTTTACCGGAATTATTCAACAAACAGGAAAAATTTATCAAATTAACCCACAAGGTTCCGGATGTGAATTAATTATTGATGTCTCTCCTACCTTATATGCTGAAGTGGAAATTAAATCTAATCTTACTCTTAATGGAAGAGCATTAACAATTTTAGGCAAAGAAACACAAGGAAAGTATTATCTCCTCAAATTTTATCTAGCTGCAACAAAATTAGCTACACAATATCAAGGGCAAAAAAAATTGAATTTAGAAAGGTCTATTCGTTTAGGAGAAGAAATTTCAGGACCCTTATTTTACGGCTTACCTTCAGGATATTGTCAGTTAATTTCTAGAGAAAATTTATCAGGAGGTGGAATAAAAATTGAAGTGAATTGGGAGAGTGAATTTTTTCAGTATTTAGATATTAAAGACCAGGTTTGTTTAGATGGAGTGCTGTTAATAATTAGGGATATAGGAAAATCCTCTCTATTGTTTGATATTTATCCAGAAACTGTGAATTTAACTAACTTAGTAGAAAAAGAAATTGGGCAATATTTCACTATTGAAATTGACCCGATGGTCAAAAAAGTAGCGCAAATTTTGGCTAAAAAAAGCTTTGAGGGATAAATACTAATTCAAAGGTAGAATGCAGGAGGCCTAGAACCATTTAGATAAAGTAGTTTTTTATGATTCAAATTCAGTATTATATTATAGCGCTTTTCAAATCGATAAACTACATCGCCATAACCAAAACCTTGTAGGGACTTTGCATGCAACCTCCCTACTGTGGTCGACCGACATTAAAAATGCTGTAAGTCTCATTTGTTAGGCATATTTTTAACAAGAAACATTGACGAAACAATTCAATTTCTGGATTCTTTTGGGTAAGTCCTGATATTAGATATAGTTGTGATTTCTCTACAATTAGTAGACAATAGTATTGCAATATGTCAAAAAAACTACCCAATGGTACAAGAACAACTGCATCGACTCAAAGAATATGGAGAGTTGATTATCCAAAGGATAAATTTATTATCCCAACAAAAATCCCTGCCAGACTGGATACCCCTAGAGCTTAATAACAATTTACAAAAACTTGAACAAGCAGCTCGAAAAACTATTGAACTTGCATCTTCACCAGTAAAAATTGGTGTAATGGGAGAATTCAACAGTGGGAAAACCTTATTACTCGGAAGCTTAATTGGATACGCAGATGCTTTACCAATAAGTCAAATTCCTACCACGGGAAATGTTACAGCTATTCACCTCAAACCACTTCAGACAGAAGACTTACACAAGACAGAATTTGGGGAATTTACCATTAAATATTTGTCCCACGATGAGGTCAAAGAATGCTTAGATTATATGCTTCAAGTAGCAGCTGAGAGAGCTCAACAATCTTCAGATATCCTCAAAAGCTTGACTGCTACAAATATAGATATTAACGGTATCCTGGGATGGTGTAGACAAACTTGGGGCATGACCCAAAATAAAGAATTACGTTCTTTGCTGCGAGAACTGGTGGGGTTCTTGCTGGCCTACAGAGTATATGGCCAAAATATCTGCGATGGCCTCTATCAAGTTAATATGGCCACAGCAAAAGATGGATTAAGGTTAGGAGACCCACCAATGGATATTCTCCAACTTAACTTTCAAGACTTAGTCATTTCTCCTCAACCTTGGCAAAATCCTGCCCTACCATCAGCTCAAGACCTACAAAACAGTTTTTCTTTAATTCGTCGGGTGGATGTAAAAGTTAAAGTATCAAGACAAATCTGGAACTTGTCTGCTCTGGGAGAAACTCAAGAGTTTGTTTTGCTAGATTTTCCTGGACTGGGAGCAGCTGATTCTGGGGTGAGAGATGCTTTCCTGTCTCTGCGAGAACTGAAAGAAGTTCAAACAATTCTGCTTGTGTTGAATGGTCAGCGTCCTGGGGGAGAGACTGCAGATAAAATTCGCACTATGATGGAACAAGACCGAGGAGAACAAGACCTCAAAGATAGGATTTTAGTGGGAGTGGGCCGTTTTAATCAACTACCATTAACAGAGAAAGATAAGGAAACTCTTGAAGATTTAGCTGAGGAATTGGTACTACTCCAAGAAAAGGATGTACTAGAAGAATTGAAGGTTCTTAAGTTGACGATGACAGGTGCTAGAGGTTTGATTACTCAACCAGAGAGAGTTGTACTACTGTCGCAAATGTCAGCTTTGAAGGAATTGTCAAAACTTTCGACTACTTTGGAAGTGTGTTCTCCAGAATTTTTGCTCGAACTCAAAAAATATCAGGATGACATAGCTCCTAAATGGGAAAAGTTGAGTGAAATGTTAGATTCTCGTTCCACAGGAATTTTACAGCGACAACTAAGTGATTTTGTATATGATGGGGGTGTGAGAAGGTTGCGATCGCTAATTATGGACCATGTAAAAGCTTACGGTCTTAAACAACTAGAAGAAGATACTCGTCGTCAAGCTCATATTTGCCAGCAACAGCAGAATGAACTTAAAGGAATATTAGAGACAATTCCTGAATATATACCAACTTCTGATAGTCAAGCTTTTATTGAACTGCGTCAAACCATTGAAGAACTATACAATGTCTATACTCGTTTGAGAACGGATTTAGATAAGAAAACACTACAAGATGAGATTAGTCAGGTAGTCAAAGAAGAAGTAACTAATAAAGTATTCTTTGAATGGAATGAGTGGAATTTACTTTTTAATAATACCAAGAATGGGATAGTGTCTATAACTGTACCTTTAGGAGATAGCGTAGTCAGAGATATTTTTGGTGATGATGAAGAAGATGGAGATAACCAGACTCCCACTAAGAGTGAAGATTTTGAGTCAACCTTTCAAAAGAGTGTTGAAGAACTAGAGAAGTTTGCTCGCGATCGCATCAAAACAGCAGTCACAGAACTATTAACTAAATTATCTAGAGAACTAGAACCCCAACGCTACAAACTTCGGGAAATTTTGCGCCCTGAAATGACACAAGAAATCAGGGAGAAATTTGGTAGGGCAGAAGCCAGACTTTTAAAAACTCTTTCCCGTGTTGACGATCCAAACCAATGGTGGAAACAGGGTATTCTTCAAAGAAGTCAGCTTGAGGACAATACTGCAACCATAGTTCCTGATAGCATATTTCCTCTAGCTCGCGCAGACAACAAACATGAAAAATGTCAAGTGTTTGACTGGGACCCTAATAAAAAAGATGGGATTCCGCAAAGACCATTTAACCATCAAATTCTTGTGCTAAGATTAAGAAATGAAATTAATAACTCCTGCATGCAACTACAGCTAGTAGAATATGTAGGGAAAATAACTAAGAAAGTGAATGATAATTTGAAGGAGATTCTGGATGAAGTAATTCCCCGTTTACAAGAGCTTTCAAAAAAAGAAGCATTGCTAAAATATGTAGCAGCAGATGAATCAGAAACTGAAAATCCACCTTGGTTAGAAAATCTATCGCAAATTGCATCAGTTGAAGTTAAATAATTGGTATTCTTAGGAAACAGAAAATAGGCACTTTTGCAATAGAGTAGTGCATGTATTCTGGCAACATTAAGATAAAAAGGAAGAAAAATAATGCCTGTAAAAATTGAACTACTAACTCATTATTTCTTGAGAGTTAAATCAACAGATGATAAGTTATTAGAACTACCCATCATTGAACTCACTCCATCAAGTAATAATATTCCCCATATTTCCAGGGTCGGTATATTTGTTGAAGGTCAACCACCAGAACTAGCCGCCAAGATTCAATCTGCTTACAGAGAAGTTATATCCACTAAACCAATTCAACTTTCAATACCTCGAAGATTAAGACAACATAATTGCCAGTGGGGGGAACCTCTACCTCCAGATACTAGCTGTACTTTAACAGTAGAAGTCGAATATTTTGATTCTGATGCTGAAGGTAGTCCCAATCTTTTAGAACGCCAAAAATCTATAGCTGAGTGCCAAATTGTCTCCAACTTCCAAGACTCAATTCCACCAGCTGCAGTTACTCCAACCCCCAAACCTTCAGTCATCCCAACCCCTGAACCTTCAGTGACCCCCAGTCCCAAAATTTCAACTATTGAGACTCCATCGCCTTCACCCACTTCTCAAACATCCCTAATTCTTTATCCAGGTTGGTTTGCCATTGATTTTGGAACAAGTAATACAAGTGTTACCCTATTCGATCCTAAAGTCACTGTACCTCCAAATAGTTTACCAAGAGAACAAGAAAAGAAATTGCGGGAAAGTTTAGCTAAGTGGTTAAATGAAAAACCAATAGATACTAAGCCAGGTGTAGTTACACAAGAGTGGAAAAATGAGTGGAAAAAGTTAATTGTAGAAATTAGCAAAGAATTACCGAATCTAAACAATACCAACCAAAGTAATTTAGGAGACCAAGTATTTTTAGGAACAAATAGTGTATACTTATTAGAAGCTATTCGCCTAATAGAACTTGGTCTATACCAATGTCGAGATTGGTTTCGCCGTTCTGCTAGTAAGGAACTTAACCGTATTTATCATGAAGTCTTTCGTGTTCCCCCCTTAGAATGGCAAAGTTTAATTCCAGTAGAACTTGATGAAATTCGCAAACTGAGTGAAATTCCTAGCGAATTAGAAATAGAAGGCCTTGAATCTGATGCAGTCAAAGTAATTCTGGGAGAACGAGCTAGACAAAATAGATTAAATGCTATTGCTCAAAACCAAGATATAACAGGCAAATTTCACCACTCACCCAAACGGTATCTAGGTCAACCCAGATCCCGGTCAATTGAGGTCACTTTAAATGGCAACAATAAGACGGTCAGAGTAGAAAAACTAGTGCAAGCTGCTTTTAATCATCTAATTCAATTAACTTCAGATTATCGCGATCGCAACCAAGAACGATGTGCCCAAGGTCGTTTTAATAAAGCAGTTATAACCTATCCGACTATAGCTCCTCCAAGAGTACGCCAGGAAGTCAAAGAGCTAGTGGAAAAATTGGGTATTGATAATGTGGAGATTGCTTATGATGAAGCTGTATCTATAGCCATCTTTTTCCTATGGCGAGAGTTTGGTGGAGATTTGAATGTAGGGATTGAATCTTTTAAAACTAGGTGTCGTCGCCGTGGAAACCAATGGACGCAAAATGTTTTAGTCTTAGATATTGGTGGGGGAACTACTGATTTAGCTTTAATTCACTTCACACTTGAAGAAGTGGAAGTTTTCAAAGATGGTGAGGAACGAGGATATGGAGGGCGTTATTATAAATTGACTCCCCAAATTTTAGGTTCTTCTGGTCATTTACATTTGGGTGGGGAGCTAATTACCCTGGAAATATTTCGCTTGCTGAAGGTAGCTATTGCTGATTGTTTGCTGACGGCAGTACAAGAAGGAAATATTCAATCAGATATGTTTAAAATTCAGCTAGATGACTTAGATGAAAAATTCCTAGACGATGAAAAGAAGTTTCAAAGTGGTAATTTATTAGCTTTTATGGATAAGGACTATCCTGAAACTGATGCTGCTTATAAGGATACTTTGAATATTGCGGAGAAAGTGTTAGCAACTCGCTGGAAAAATACAAATTCACCTGCTCCTCAGCAAACATTTTATACTCTTTGGGAATATGCAGAAGAGGCTAAAAAATCAATATTGGGCAAGCGTCATACAGATGAATTTGTTGAACCTACTTTTGTATTGGAGGGGCAAAAAATAACTGAATTGTTAGCACAAAGTGATTTACAACTACAAAGTCAAGTAGTTAATAACTTGACTGTAAGTTTGACTTTGAGCCAGTTAGAAAAAGCTGCTAAACGTGTAATTAAGGAAGCAATTAGTATTGCTAAAGGGTTAGTAGAAAGTGGTTTATCAAGACAAGAAGAATCTCAAAATTTTGCTGATAGGGAACAATTAGATTGGTTGATTTTGTCGGGAAAAACCTGCAATCTTTATTTAGTGGAAGAGAAACTTTATCAAGAATTTAATAAGTTTAAATCAGACCGTTTTGTTTGGAACTCAGAAAAAATTACTTTTGTCTCAGAATATACTAAGTTAGCAACTTCGGCAGGAGCCTGTTATGCTGAAAAGCTACGACGATTGATTTTTGCTCCAGAATATTCTAAAGATTTGCTGAGAACTGGAGCAAACCAACTTTATATTGACATCAGAAATTTGCTTTATTTTTTGCCATGTTCTTTTACTCTTAGAACTCAAGATGGGCAGTTCTTAACTATTTTTAAAGCAGGTCAACCACTTTATCAACTTGACCCCAGAGAGTCGGTGGCGAGAGTACGCAGCAAAGAATCTTATGGAGCGCAATTATCAATTTTGATATACCGAAAAGATTTTGAAGATAAGGAAGAACAATTTTGGGGTAGTTATGATGCTCAAGAATTAGCAACAAAACTGAGCATGACAGGAGAGGAATTTAACAGAAACATCAAAGTTGAATTTGAAATAGACCAAGAATTAAATATTAAGTTATTGTTTTGTAAAGGTAAACCCCACTACTTAATTTCTCTTCCTGATAATGTTTTTAGTCTTAATGCTGCAGAAATTATCAAAATTTCTCCATTAATTTCTGATGGTAAAGTGATGTGCGATATTGCTGTGAATGTAGCTGAGTCTGCAACAGCTATGACAACAGATGCTCATACACTTGTATTTGATATGGAGAAAGATTATACTCAGGAAGTTTTTCAATATGATGGTGATAATAATTCTGAAGAAATAGGAATTATTAGTGAAGCTTTACCTCCAGTTCCTTTGAGTGGAGAATATAGTTTTTATTTCCAGTTCCGCAACCCAAATATTGATAAATGGGAACTAATTGGAAAATTGCAACCTGATACTAAAACTGAATATCCTTGTGAGTATTATGTGAGTTTGGATAACAAAGGTATTTTACGATTACATGTGGGAACAATTCCCTATTGGAAATCGAACAATTGGGAATGTTTAAAACAGGAAGGATATGTTTTTGAAGATGAGTTACAATATCAACCAGATGATATAGAAGAAAAGCGGAATCCATTTTCGGGAACACATTAGGTTCATTTATCAGCGTCTGTTGGAGGCCATTATTTAGATACCCAAACTGTAAGCTATAACTACAGCTATATAATAGCAAATCCAAACCACGGAAAGCCACTTTGTCCAAATCCTTCTAACCATTCTGCCTCCTGCCTTCTGCCTTCTGCCTTCTGGAAAAGAGGGATGTTACAGCAGTAGGGCATCCTTACAGAATAGGAAAAATAACTCTAGTCAACAGTTATAGAGAAAATATTTTTATGGAACACTTGAGAAATTTATTAAATCAAAAAGATTCGGACTTAGCCTTGGTACTGCGTTTGAGTTTGCGAGGAGTGGAAGCTCAACTAAAAGAAGCGATCGCTAAATACACAACAGATCCAGGATTTCAAGAATGCCAAGCATTACTAAAGGAGCTTGATTCACTTTTGGATCCTTCATTAGAACCCACACCAATAAATGAAGAGAAAATAGGAAAAACTAATTCCTCACTAGTAAAAGATTCGGGGTTAGATGATCCGTTTGAACCAATATCATTGCCGTCTGAGAATAAAGGGAATTCACTTTTGGAACCTTCATTTGAACCCATACAAAAAAAGGAGGACAAAACTCAAGAAACTAACTCTTCACTAGAAGACGATCCATTTGAACCTATAACATCTTCATCTGAGAATAAACTGAAGCTAATTCATCTGCGGGAAGCTTTGGTTGCTGACAACAAATTATCAGAGTATGTCGGTTCAGTTGAGCTAAATAGCAACAATGATTCTGATTTGTGGCAGGAGATACAATTTCTGCTACTCCGACTTCCAGAATTAAAGGCAAATAGGTGGCGAAAGCGAGCTTTTGAGTTAGCTTTTGAGGTGGGAGGTGAAAAAAACGAGCGATCGCTCATTCCATTGCCTTTTACCAAAGATAAAATAGTGTATCCAGGTCTCACAGGTAAATTGGAAACTCAAGGTTTATGCTTATCAACTCAGGAAAAATTAGACCCACAACTGACACAGAAAAATTTACAAGGTGAACTATTATTTTTCGCAAAAGTTATTTCTTTATATATTAAATTTATTGAACTCGACCCCCAGATATATCATGCTTTCAAGACAGTTGATCGCTTTGGTGTGAGGCGCTTGAGTCTAGACCCGGAGCAAAAGTCTAAGTATATTACTACTTTAATCGACCGTTTCCAGCAAGCAGTAACTACAGAGAAGAGTGGCGATATCTTGAAAATTCTGCATGCTAGAATAGATTTGGATGAGGCAATTCATTCTTTAGTTTATATACCACCGGTTGCTCGTTCTTCTTGGTGGGGAAAGTTACAAAAGAAATGCCGGGATACACTAACTGTATCTATAAAATCTCGAGCGGAAAAAGCTGGTCAGAAAGTGGAATTTCGTCCTTTATGGGGGTCTTATGCTGATATTCTCAATCGTTCTAAAGATGATTTAGAACTTGATAGTGGAGGGACTTCAGGGGAAGTTTTAGCTTGTTTGCGGGTTTATACAAAAATTCACGGGGAAGTATTGCCAGGTAGAGTGTTGTTTAGAGGTCAGAGATAGTCGAGCATCTCAGAAACAAAGGCGTTGCCGAAATAAGGGATGAATTATTAAGATCAGGACTTACGCAGGTACGCTACATATAGCGTACTGTCAAAATAAAATTGTCAATACTATAATTAGTTCTTTTCGGATAAATATTACTTTTAACATCCATTAAAATAAGGTTACAAAA
>JAKQYG010000097.1 GCA_023356515.1 Trichodesmium sp. MAG_R04
AGTTTCTCCTGCCTGTTATGCTGCCAACAGAAATCCCTGGTTTGCCAAAAATACTCATGCCACTGATTTTTTGTGTTCTATAGAATTAATTTGTTTAATTTGTTGGCTCAAATTCTGATGGTAATTCATGTATCTTTTTGTACTTCATAATGAAGTGCGGAATGTGGGTTAAAAGAACTACAAAGATGATAAAACTTTCGAATTCACTATCACTTGTACCTAATTTTTCTTTAATAATTAATGCCCCCAATGGGACCCTAAAAGATAAGGCTGGTGCTCCTCTTTCTGCTGAGAATAAATTCCCATACTCCTCTTGAAATTCTGACCAAGGAATTAAACTGAACTGACCATTGTTATCCAGGGATTGTCTGGAAATATCCGACGGAGTAACGGGACTGTGAAACCAAAAGCCCACACTATAGCATCATCTTAGTGTGGGAGTATGTTACTCTTCGATTTGCTGTTCATTAATTTCCACCGCAGAAACATCTATAGTACCAGGAGGAGTTAACCTATTAAAATGACCTCCTTCAACCTTAAGTGGTTCTCCACAACTAGGACATTGACATTGAGTCTGATTTAAAGCAGTAAATTCATAACTACAAATAGGACATTTATCCATAATTAAATTGCGATTTAACCACCAACGTAGACCAAGAAATACAACTATAGGTGTAATTAAAATAAAACCAAATAATATTAAAATTGAATTCACCAACCACCCGAAACCTACAGAACCGAGTAACCAAATAACAGCTAAAAAGATTAGCCAATTACCAATATTAGACATAGTTAATTGAAATATTTTTGAGTTCCCTTGATTCACTTAGATTATCTCCTTTAATAAACTCTTTTCGTAAACATTCAAATGCTTACCTTCCTTCTCTATCCTAATCACAAATTTCTCACAAATTTCAAAGTTGTCTTACTCTTTCGGTAAAAGCTATCCTACCAAAAACCTTTAAACTTTCCTCTCGTAACCATTGACCATCACACCTTTTATCCTCTCCCTTCAGTATTTCTATACAAGCATTAGCCACTGCCTCTGGATCTCGGTGAGCAACTCGCCATCCTAACTTTCCATCTTGTAAAGGTTCTGCCGAACCATCCATATCTCCCGACAAAACTGGCACTCCACAAGCCATTGCTTCCAAATAAACAATACCAAAACCTTCCTGAGAAGGCATCACATAAGCATCAGCTACTTGATAATGTTTAACTAAATCTTTTGTAGGCACAAATCCCGCAAATACTACTTTTTCCCCTACTCCTAAATCTTTAGCCAACTTGGCTAAGCGAGATTGGTCATCTCCCCGTCCAATTACTAAATACTTGACTTCTGAAAAAAAATGTAGTATCATAGGTAAAGCTCTGATTGTGACATCAACACCTTTATAGGGGTCTTCCGACCAAAGTCTAGCTACAGTCATTAATACCTTTGCCCCCTGAAGATTATAACCCTCAATTAAATCCACAGGTTTAGGTCCAGGAATAAACTTATCCCCATCCACCATACAAGGTAACAGTTGAAATGTTTGGGGATTAAGATGGTTACTTTCACAGCAGCGATCGCGACTATAACGACTAATAGTTAAAATTTTAGTTGCTTGTTTTAATGCCTGTTTATATTTATTTGGTAGTGGTTCCCATACTTCCTTACCATAAGTTAAG
Source organism: Trichodesmium sp. MAG_R04 (assembly GCA_023356515.1). GTDB lineage: Bacteria > Cyanobacteriota > Cyanobacteriia > Cyanobacteriales > Microcoleaceae > Trichodesmium. Next base: position 1,672 of record JAKQYG010000097.1, read on the forward strand.
ACTGTGTAGGGAATGCCCAAAGGCACACACAACATTTGAACCAATGGAGCCAAATTAATATGACCACAAAAAACCTGTTTAGGTTGTTTTTTAAGTATAAAGCATAGTAATTTCGTAGCTAACCTAAATCTTCCTAACAAAACAGACTGACTTTTAAAATAATAGAAATTTAGTCTCTTTGACTGATAGGGATTTTCACAATCTTTACCATCTCTTAGTAACAAGATATCTGATTTTATAAAGAACTCGTCAGGTTTTCCTGAATTTGTTAAGTCTTGGTAAGCTTGAAAAATATCCCTTACATAAGACTGAATCCCACCTTCACAAGATAAAATTTCTAGAAAAACAAATATATTTCCTTTTTCGAGCATCAGTATTCTCAGACGTGAAGCGTAGTAGGTATTTAGTGAAATCAAGTTCTTTAGAAGCAGAACGTGATTTAGAAGCCTCTGTGTAGTCAGCCCTTTAATAGATAACAAACTTTTTGCCTTTTAATACCGAACAATAGAGGTCGGAATTGGCCTCGGTTCCCGACGTATTGTGACCATAATCCTTCTAGGGAGCAAAGGGCGTAGGGGTTAAAGTTCAGTAGCTACCGTTCAGGAGGGGTAATAGTTTCACAAGGGCAAGGGTCCCATGCTTAAGGTCAGCTTCTACCTCTGTGCCTCCATGCTTGCTCAAAATTCCCTCGCCTTTAGGTAAGAGAGTATGTTAAACCCTCTGAAGATTTTCTACAAATAGTACTTACTTATTCAGAAAATCCACAAAGGGCGTAAAATTTTATAAATTTTGTTTAGATATCTGAGTCTTAAAATAGACCAAAAGTCAAGGATTTATCAATTGGTAAAGTAGCGCCAATACCTAACCACATAGTAACTACAGTACCAAATAGAAATATAGTAGTAGCTACCGGGCGACGAAAAGGATTTTGGAATTTATTGACACTTTCAATAAAAGGAACCAAAATTAATCCTAAAGGAATAGAGGCCATGGCTACAATGCCTAATAATTTATTAGGTACAACACGGAGAATTTGGAAAACTGGCCAGAAATACCACTCAGGCAAAATTTCTAGAGGAGTAGCAAAGGGATTTGCAGGTTCACCAACCATAGCAGGATCCAATACAGCTAAACCTACACATAAAGCAATTGTACCCACAATTACTACTGGAAATATATAAAGCAAATCGTTAGGCCAAGCAGGTTCACCATAGTAATTGTGACCCATACCTTTAGCTAACTTAGCTCTTAATTGAGGATCACTCAGATCCGGTTTCTTTAAAGTGGACATAATATTTTTTTTTCTCCGTAACAACCGAAAGCTAGTATTTTATTATTTACAGCTTAACTTACAAAGGTCCTGAGATACCTTGCTTACGAATCATTAAGAAATGCAGTAACATAAATACTGCAATTAACCAAGGCAATACAAAAGTATGAAGACTGTAGAAACGAGTTAGAGTTGCTTGGCCAACACTTGTACTACCACGCATAAGTTCTACAATAAATGGACCAACAAATGGAATCGCATCAGGTACACCAGACACAATTTTTACCGCCCAGTAACCAATTTGGTCCCAAGGTAAGGAATAACCAGTCACCCCAAAGCTAACAGTAATTACAGCCATGACTACCCCTGTTACCCAGGTTAATTCCCGTGGCTTTTTAAAACCACCTGTAAGGTAAACCCTGAAAACATGAAGAATCATCATTAAAACCATCATACTGGCAGACCAACGGTGGATGGAACGGATTAGCCAACCGAAGTTAACTTCAGTCATAATGTATTGAACTGATGCTAATGCCTCTGTTACTGTTGGTTTATAGTAAAAAGTCATGGCGAACCCAGTAGCAAACTGGATTATAAAGCAAACCAAAGTAATTCCACCCAAGCAGTAAAAAATATTTACGTGGGGTGGAACGTATTTGCTAGAAATGTCGTCTGCGAGTGCCTGAACTTCTAAGCGTTCGTCAAACCACTTATAAGCGGGCGAATCAGTTACCTGTTTTGAGAACATGAAGCCAAAAATCCTAGATGAATATTGCTGTTTGTTAATTGTTAATGAATTAAGTTTCTGGATAGTTAGGAAAAGATACTTACATCAACCCTGGAATCAGCAATACAAATATCATACCAACTGACAAAGGAATCAAGCAGCAAGTCTATTATTTAACAGAAAAAATAAATATTTATCCTTGTCTATCCCATAGTAAAAAATTTTAACATAATTTGTAGATATATTTCAGATAGATAAGGTTGTAATTTTGCCTGAGTTTGATCTTCTAAAGAATTTTCGCTTATTGTGGAAATTTGATCAAGTGTTTTAGGAATGAGGATTTTATTATTTACACAAGTTAAATTGCTTAAGTTCCATATCATCTGGGTTCTTTCAAAAAAAAATATGGACTTTATTTAACTCTCATTCCTTAAGTATATTGGCCAATGATAAATCCCTAATTATTTAATACTTTTGTCTATGAAAAAAAGATTTTTGCAAATTACACTTCTATTAATATTGCCAGTTTTTCTGATCTGGGGACTTTGGACATCTCCTGTAACAGCTTTAACTACAGAACAGAGTTTATTAGGGGAAGCTTGGCGTATAGTCAATTCGGCTTATGTTGATGATTCTTTCAATAATCAAAACTGGTGGTTTATGCGTCAAAAATTGATGAAGAAACCCTTGAAAACTAGAGAAGAAACTTATACCACTATTCAAGAAATGTTGGCTAGTTTAGAAGACCCATTCACACGACTTCTTAAACCACAACAATACCGTAATTTGCAGGTTGATACTTCTGGAGAATTAACAGGAGTAGGTTTACAAATTGCTCCAGACTTTCAAACAGGAAAAATAATAGTCATTTCTGCCTTGGAAGGTTCTCCTGCTGAAGCTGCTGGTATCCAGGCAGGGGATTGGGTAGTCAAAATTGATGGTCATCCCACTACAGAATTTTCATTAGATGAAGCAGCAAATAGAATGCGGGGCACTATTGGTTCTTCTGTGCTACTAACAATTTTGAAAAAAAGTAGGGATCAACCCCAAGAAATAACCATCATTCGGGATAAAATAGAGATTAATCCTGTCCACGCCAAGTTAGAGTCTAGCTCTCCGGCAGGACCGATTGGTTATATTCGTCTGAGTGAATTTAATGCTAATGCTACTGCAGAAGTTAGCCAAGCAGTAGAGAGTTTTGAGCAGAAGGGAGCTATTGGCTATATACTTGATTTACGCAATAATCCAGGTGGGCTATTACAAGCTGGCCTAGAAGTTTCTCGTCTGTGGTTAGACGAAGGTGTAATTGTTTACACAGTAAATAGACAAAGAATTCTTGGCAGTTTCTATGCTGAGGGTCCTGCTATAACTAATGCTCCATTAGTTGTATTAACTAATCAGGGAACTGCAAGTTCTAGTGAAATTCTGGTTGGCGCCCTTCAAGATAATGGTCGTGCTTTGCTAGTAGGCGAAAAAACTTTTGGGAAAGGGTTAATTCAATCTTTATTTGATTTATCTGATGGATCGGGATTAGCAGTTACTGTTGCCAAGTATGAAACCCCAAACCATAAAAATATTAATAAGCTAGGAATTACCCCTGATTTTGTGGTTAAACAAGACCAGATTTTGCCTAGCCAAATTACCACGATAGCTGATAAACAATATCAAGCTGCAGTAGAACTTATAATGTCTCAAAAAGTAAGATATTAACAGCTCCTCGAGTCCGACGAAGTACCAGGACTGGGAAGAGAGAAGCCCACACTATAGCATCAGCTTGGTATGGGAGTATGTCACTCTCTCAAATCTTCTAGAAAAATTATAGGCATTTGATGAGACTCTACTTGGTTACTTTGCTCCTGCATAATAGTCTTAGCTTGACTAGGATCAAAATAACGACTAAATTTTTCCTGATCATTATTTAGTCTCTCTGTTGTAGCTTCAATTTCAGATTCTATAACTTTTAGTTTTTCTTGAATAGATTGGTAATGAGGTAACAATTTTAATAAAGCTGAAGTTACGCAAATAGAAAGTAAGATATTAGTTAATAGTTTTGCTGTACTTTCAATTGTTATTTCTAATATATAACTAGACTTTTGTTGTCTAGAGAAGACTCTAGGTTTGACTTGAGTAGGCTGACTCCTAGAAACTTGTGAAAATTGAACGGGTTTAGTAGCTTGCATGCTTTTGTATAGGATAGGTTAATCTATTATAATGCCTCTATTTTGTAGATTAACCTAATCTATAGTGAATAAATGATTAATTCTGACAAAATTAATTTTTAGTCAATATAAAATTCTGCTTAAAAGATACAGAAAATAGTTCGGATTTTAAGTAATAAAAAATGTAGGTAGATGATTAGTTGATAGTGATATTTGCAGAGGATTTGAATCTAGAAAATATTAGGAAAGTCTGCTTGCTTTCAGGAGAGCTTGCTTAGACGCTGCTTAGGATTCATTTTTGACTATTCTTGCTCATGTACTACTTTTAACCTCACCAAAACGCTTAAATATTCTTACAGCCCTCCAGTAGGTATGGCATCATCCTATGACAATAGAATCATTGACAATAGTGAAGGCAGTTCGCCTAGTCCTGCAAAGCTATCAACATTATGTGGCAAGCGCCATTGATATCCCGTGGGACTGCATGACCACATTGAGGACATTTATAAATCTTGGAACCACCTAAGTTCTTATGAATGTTACCGCAGTTGGTACAAGTTTTAGAAGGATAAGCTTCGTTACAACGAACTACTAAAACACATGAGCGAGCTCTATCCGCCATGCCCATTTAATGTTCAGATTGCACCCCCGCGATAATAATATTATGGCTTATGTCTTCCAAACTAATCAATTCATATGTCTCCTGCTTATGGACAAGGTAATAGAGATCCAATTTTTCGGTAAATAAAGTTGAAGAGATTTGGGCAGAGGCTGATACCCCTGCTAGCTTATCCCTATGAAGTAAGAATTTCCAACCGTTCACAGCATGGAGTATGTTATTTGTACAGCTCAGTTGAGAGTCGGAATGCTAAAATTCCTGGGATTAGAGCAATTACGAGAGCAATTAATACTTGTGTATCAGATAAAGGCATAGTTCAAAACTCCTAAATGTTTGTAGTTTACTTTGAAGTTAATTTCCCATATTTTACCTATAATTTGCAAATTAATAGACTGGTATTGTTACAAATTGAAACAAACATTAAATTTTTTCCTTTTTCTCTATTCTTTACTTCCTATGAAAATAGTTAGCTCTCTAAATCAGGGAGCTAACTTATAGATATTTCAGACAAGAACAATTTTAACTATTTTTTTCAACAATCCAGGTAGATAAAGTAAGCTCCCATGATACTAACTCTTCCTCTTTAAACCAAAGACTAATCTCCTTCTGAGCAGTCTCAATTGCATCAGAACCATGTATTAGATTACGGCCAACACTAATTCCATAATCACCACGAATTGTGCCAGGTTCAGCACTCAAAGGATTAGTTGCCCCAATGATTTTTCTTCCAGATGCTACAACTCCTTCACCTTCCCAAACCATTGCTACTACAGGGCCAGATGTAATAAATTCTATTAAGCCTGAAAAGAATGGTTTTTCTTTATGAACATCATAGTGTTGTTCAGCAAGTTTCTGAGTTACCCTGATAATCTTTAGACCCACTAAGGTAAAACCTTTTGTTTCAAAGCGATCGATTATCTGGCCTACAAGTCCTCTTTGGACACCATCCGGTTTAATGGCTATAAAGGTGCGTTCCAAACTGATACTCCTTAAAAATTTGCTCTATAATAATACTTTACAGTACCAGGACTTACGCAAATTTACCTTGAAAACACCATATGTAGGAGGCGAATGGCATTCGCCCTCACCGGGTGTAGTGCCCGTGCGTAAGTCCTGAGTACAAAGTAAATCATAGTTTAGGCTATAGCATTACAGTTTTTGCATGACTTTTATATCTATGACTTATTAAGTTCAAATTATCTTAAGTTTAGTATATTAAAATTTAAAATATAAAATGGATTTACACTCAACTATAAATCAAAATTCTGCTGATATTTCAAAAAATAAATTATTAACTAATACTTCTCAAACAGATAAAACAGAAATTAATCATATCAATTCCCAACAAAAAAAATTATGGAGAATTGAAGATAGTGAGAAACTATATAGAATACTAGGGTGGGGTAATCCTTATTTTTCAATTAATTCTGCTGGTCATGTTACAGTTTCCCCTAAAGGTGATTTAGGAGGTTCTTTAGATCTATATGAAATTGTTGAATCTATTAAACAAAGAAATATAGGGCTACCATTAATTCTTAGATTTTCAGATATTCTTGAAGATAGAATTGAAAGGTTAAATGCTTGCTTTTATAAAGCGATCGCTCGTTATAATTATAAGAATATATACCGAGGTGTATTTCCTGTAAAGTGTAATCAAAATAGTCAGTTGGTAGAGGAAGTAGTTAAATTTGGGAAACCTCATAAATTTGGTTTAGAAGCAGGTTCAAAACCAGAATTATTAATTGCTATAGCTACCTTAAATACGGCTGACGCATTAATAATCTGTAATGGTTATAAGGACCGAGAATATATTGAGACGGCAATGCTAGCTCAAAGATTAGGGAAAATACCAATAATTGTTATTGAACAAGTAGAAGAAGTACAGTTAGTTATAGAAGCTAGTCGGAAACTAAATATTAAGCCTGTAGTAGGAGTTCGGGTTAAACTAAGCACTAAAGGTATGGGTCGTTGGGCAGGAACTACAGGCGATCGCGCAAAATTTGGATTGAATATTCCTGAAATAATTCAAGTTGTGAATCAGTTAAAAGGTACGGGTATTTTAGATTCTTTACAACTTTTACATTTTCATATTGGCTCTCAAATTTCTTCAATTAGTGTGATTAAAGATGCTATTAGAGAAGCAAGTCAAATTTATGTGGAATTAGCTCGACTTGGAGCAAATATGAAATACTTAGATGTAGGGGGTGGTTTAGCAGTTGATTATGATGGTTCTAAAACAAAGTTTTATGCTTCTAAAAATTATGATATGCAGAATTACGCTAATGATATTGTGGCAGAAGTTAAAGAAGCTTGTGAAGATAAAAATATATTACCTCCAATATTAGTTAGTGAAAGTGGTAGAGCAATTATATCTCATCAATCAGTTCTAGTTTTTGATGTATTAGGAGTTAGTCAAGTTCTGAAAGAAGAACCACTAATTATTGGTAAAGATGAACATTTAATTTTGCAAAACCTCTACGAAATTTATCAATCTATTAACCAAAATAATTATCAGGAAGCATATCATGACGCAATTCAATTCAAGGAAGAATCTATTAGTCTATTTAATTTTGGGTACCTTAGTATTAGTGAACGAGCTAAAGTAGAGCAACTATATTGGGGATGTTTTAAAAAAATTCAAGAAATATTAAAAAGCTCTGAATATGTTCCAGATGATTTAGAAGAACTGGAAAAAATTATGGCATCTATTTATTATATTAATCTTTCTATTTTTCAATCTGCTCCTGATAGTTGGGCGATTAATCAATTATTTCCAATTATGCCTATACATAGGTTAGATGAAGAACCTACTGAAAAGGCTATATTAGCTGACATTACCTGTGATAGTGATGGAAAAATTGATCGATTTATTGATTTACGAGATATCAAATCATTACTAGAATTACATCCTCTTCAAGTTAGTAATAAATTTTCTCAATGTTCTCCTATTCAAAATTTAGAAAATTCTGCTACAGAAATTACTTCTGTCTTTGAACCTTACTATTTAGGAATGTTTCTTGGAGGTGCCTACCAAGAAATAATGGGTAATCTTCATAACTTGTTTGGTGATGTCAATATTGTACATCTTAAATTAACTTCTTCTGGGTACAAAGTTGAACACGTTGTTAAAGGAGACACAATGACGGAAGTATTGAGTTATGTTCAGTATAATGCTGGTAGTTTAGTTGAAAGTATTCGCTGTCAAACTGAACAAGCTTTCCAAGAAGAAAAAATTACTCTTAAAGAATCACGAATGCTGCTACAAAATTATGAGAGTAGTCTTAATAGTTACACTTATTTAAGCGATATTTGACTTGGAGTAATTTTTGCTAATGCGGTAGTTATCTACTATGAATATAATGTGCATATTTCTCTATGAGTACTATAGAACTGAGTGTTTTGGTTAGGGCAATAAATTTTGGTTGTAAGGGAATAGGTAATAAGCAAGAGGAAAATGTCCTAAGGTATTTCTGTAGCGCTATAGTTTGTAAAAGCTTTGAACCATTACAAACTATTGACAAACTTTAAAATGTTGATTATTTATCAAAAATTATGATAGTTACTTCACCAAAAAATTTACCCCAAGAAGTAAAAATTCAACTCCTATTAACAGGAGGACATCAATATACTATTTATCTCAAATCTGATGCACCCTTACTCCAACTTTTAGCTAAAACATTCTTATCTAAAAATCAAAAAACTGAAAATTCTACCCTATTTCAAATTCCTCTAGCAGAAGGTCATTCGGCTTTATGTTTTCCTAGTGAACATCTAGTAGGAATGGTAACTGAACCACCAATTTATTTGCAGCATTTGGAAGCACAAGATACTAAAGACAGTATCAAAAGTTATACTTATTCTACTACTACAACAGATAACTTAGAATCTCGTTATCTACGGATAGACAATTTCTTCACAAATTCAGAAAATCAACAACTATTTAATTATGTTTTGCAGAGAAAATCAGATTTTGTTCCAACTACAACATCAACTAAAACTGAAAATTATCGTCGTTCTTTAGTATTGCATTCTTTCCCAAAATTTAGAGAATTGATAGTTCACAGAATTAAAGAAGTTTTTCCTGATGTCTTAAATAAATTAAGTATTCCTGTATTTTCAATTGCCGAAATTGAAAGCCAATTAACAGCTCATAATGATAATAACTTCTATAAGATTCATAATGATAATGGTTCTCCTGATACTGCGACTAGAGTTCTTACTTATGTTTACTATTTTTATCGAGAACCTAAAGGATTTACAGAAGGAAAACTAATAATTTATGATAGTAAAATTCTAGGAAAACACTATGTCAAAGCTGAAACATTTAAAACTATAGAACCTACAAATAATAGTATTATATTTTTTCTTAGTCGTTATATGCACGAAGTTTTACCAGTAACTTGTCCTTCTCAAGATTTTGCAGATAGTCGCTTTACTATTAATGGTTGGATACGTCGCACTGATTAATTT
>JAKQYG010000098.1 GCA_023356515.1 Trichodesmium sp. MAG_R04
ATCCTACCTCACTAAGTACTCTTTGAGTCGAACAGTTACCCATAACTGCTGTTACCTGATCGGCATAATCTTTTTCAGTTTGAGCATGGCGAAAGTAAATGACATAACCTCCTTGTTTTAGAGCATTAAGGAGATTTGTGCCACTGAGCTTATCCTTAAAGTTAGCATTGGCTAATTCACCTTTGGTCATAGTTTCTTCACTTGCTACAGTTTGAGTTTGAGCATTAGCTTTATCTGTTCTAGCTGTTATATCCTTTGTTGTGGATCTAGAAGAAAGCTTACATCCAGTCAAAGTCACTATGGCAGTTAAAGTTGTCGCACTAACAAGGGAGAGAAATTTATTTTGTAACAATTTAGGCCTCCTAAACTTTCTAATTAAGTATTATTTACAATAATTAGAAGCTTAAGACTATTCATAATAATTGTCAATAGATAACTAAAACGATTTACAGCGCTTTTCAAATTGATGAACTACATCGCCATAACCAAAATATTGTAGGGACCTTGCATGCAAAGTCCCTACTGTGGTCTACCAATATGAAAACTGCTGTAATAGGTTAAAAAGCTTCTATTAGATAAACTGCAACTTAGTCATATATAAAATCCCTCAGAGTCAAGCTCGAACAGAATAACAATAGGACCTACATATTACTATTATATATGGTGTATTTTTGGTAATTTATTTATATAAATAGACTTCTTCAAAAATACTGATTTTGAAACAGCATGGTAGGAGTTTAAGGACCTTTTCTCTCTTTAGCTAACCTTTACGATCAAAATAAAGGTCTTAACATACTGGTGTCTTTGTACTCAAAGCTTCTTCTAGCCAAACTTTCGGTAGTTGACTTGGCTTTTGAGGTAATTGCATTAGACCCATTTCTGTTAATCGAATCACATTACTGAGAGTTTCGACTAAAGTAGGATCAAAAGAAGTGCCACTGCGATCGCGACACTTTTCTAGGGCTTCTCCTAAACTAAGAGCAGATCTTTTACTTCGTGATTGTGTAAGTTCCTGGAAGTAAGAAGCTAATCCCAAGATTCGAGACTCTATGGGAATCTTTTCTTCTATGAGACCATCGGGTTTACCAGTACCATCCCAATATTCTAAGTGATGAAAAATAATTTTCGTCACAGATGCTAACTCGGGCATTGCTCCTAATAACTGACTTCCGAGCACACTCCGTTCCTGCCAAAAACTTAAAGTAGCATCATCTAATTCATCTGGTGTTTTAGTAAATATTTCTTTTGGTGCTGAGGTTAAACCTACTCGAAACAATAATCCGGCTAACCGCAAACGTCGTAAACTTAGAGTAGGTAAATCTAACATTTGCCCTAAAGTTTCGCATAAAGCTGCTACTTGTAGAGATGCAATAGAATTTGTTGGGTCACGTTCGTCTACATTCTGAGCCATTCGTAAAAATGCCTGTAATTTGTTAGCATTGATATTGCGACTAACTCGTAATGCTTGACCTTCTAATTCCCAAAGTTCCCTTGTTTGCTTATTCATGGCTATTATTTGCTCTTGGGAAGTTTGCAGGTAAGAAACTATTCGAGACACTACATTAGTCATATCTATAGGTGGTGTTTCTTTAGTAGAGACAATTTCTTGGTGTTCTTTTTGAATAGTATCTACTAGTGCTGGGTTGTAAGGGCGACATTTTTCTAGAAGAATTTCGGCAGCTTTAGCCACTAAGGTTTCATCAAAAGTCCATAAACCATAGAATTTTCTCTCTATATCTACAGTTGGTTTACCATCGGTTAAATATTCATCTTGAGATAGTTCATAGCAAAGTACCATAGCTCGGTAACTTGGAGCTAGGATAATTAGATTCCATTCATTAACTATACTATCAGTTGTTTCTAGATTAATTAAGGATACATTATCTAACTGACTTGTAGGATGTTTGGATAATCCACTATCTGGTACTGCTGCTATCATAACGTGACGGCTATATTGAGCTAATTCTCTATAACGGTCTGCTTCTTGCAAATACCATTTTCCTTGTTGAAATGTTACTAAAACTAATGGTTTAGCATTTGAATATTGACTGCTGACTTGTAATATGTGATCTTCTAATGCATGACATAGAGCTACTAATGTATTTTTCAAATAAACTCCGTAACTGGAAGGTAATTTTCCTTCTGGACTTCTTGTTTTAAGTTGATTTAAAGTTGATTTAGAATCCATTTTTTTTATTTAAATGATAATTATTTTGATCTAGATAGAATTAATTTAGGGTATTTGTTAAATTAGCAAGCTAGAAAATTCAGAGATAAATTATTTAAAGCTTTCAGGTTTAGCAACCTTGCATAACAGCAAGTATAACTCAGTTTTAAAACATACGAGTATAGTATTGAGATTAAACTCACTAGCTCTAACAGCAGGATTGGATAGTTTTTCTGGGGTTAATTGTCCCTTATCAAAGATTTAAAGAACTAATTAGTTAGTCCTAATACCTCAGAACTTACGCAGTGCCGCCGTATGTAGTGTATTGTTGATAATAAATCTGATATTTGCACTACAAGTAGTGTATTTGCGCGTAAGTCCTGTACCTTTTGAATTTTATCTTTTGGCTGCTGCCTCTTTCTTCAAATGTTTGTCTTTTTTGCTAGTTACCTTTAATATTTAGATTTACTGTATTCATACAGACAATGATTATTTTGTCAAGCATCATTAAGTTTTTGTAATAAAAAAGTTGTTAAATGTATTCTAATCATCTCTCAAGATTGATTTGATTGGTAAGCTACTAAAGTACACTTGGGTTCCTTGTATTTCTAAATCAGCGTCTTAAGAATGAGAATTAAATAAAGTCCAGAATTTTTTTGAAATAACTAATGATGATATAGAGTTTCAGTAATTTAACTTGTGTAGATAATAAAATCCTCATTCCTTAACCCATCATTAAAAATTGACAAACCACTCATCTAATTTAAGTATACAACTATGGCAGTTTATCAAGACAGGGAAGCATTTATACCCTATTCTCGCAGGGATTTAATAGAACTTTGCATTAAAGATGGTAAATTACCCAATGCTTCTGTGCAAAAATTTAGAGATTTTTGTTCTATTCTAATGGCTTATTACCATTTTAAACTACATCAAAAACTAGAAAAATTAAAGGAAAACTATGCTCCTTTTAATCCTGATATTAATACTAAATATATTGTTGATCACTCAAAATCACAACTTATGATGATGAAAAGTAAGGTTGTTGATAATTTTAAAGAAGTTCTAGAGCAAGGTAATTATTATCCTATATCTAAGGTCAGTTTAAATCGTGCTTTTCAAGAAAAATCGCTAATTGAAGTTAAAACGAATATCAATTTTGATGATTTTGAAGAGATGATATGTTACTGTCGGGGAGACATATATCAAATTATACAACTTAAGAGATTTTTCCGAAAATTTGAAAAGAAAATTGATATTTTTGAAAGGGTTGCTTTATTAATTAAATGCCAAAATAAAGTTGCTCCTTCTGAAAAGTATCTGGAAGAGTCTAATGTTATACCTAGTAAAATCTATATTTCTCTATATAAAAATATTCCTAAAAATGATATCGAGCTTCTATTTCCTAACATAAAAATTAGTATGACCTTGAAAGACCGTTTGATGTTAGTAGTGCCTGCTATTGGTGCAGCAGTACCTATTGTAATAAAAATCTTACCCCAACTTTTATTAATTATCAGTGTAATTGTCTTTCTAGCTTTTGGTCCGTCTTATTTAGAAAGATTCAACTTGAAAGCTAGTCAGGAAAATATTAGGAACATGACAAGAATCTTAATAGCTACATTATCTTTATTGGTTACTTTAGGAGGATTTTGTTTCAAGCAATATACTCAATACAAAAATAAACGGATTAGGTTTCAAAAGCAGGTAACAGAAACCTTATTTTTCAAAAATATTGCTAATAATTTAGGTGTGTTTCAATCTTTAGTTGATGATGCTGAAGAAGAAGAATGTAAGGAAATTATTTTGGTTTACTATCACTTGCTAACTAGCAATACATCACTGACTCCAGAACAATTAGATAGTAAAATTGAAACATGGATGGAGCAAAATTTTGATACAAAAATTGATTTTGATATTAATGGTCCTTTAAATAATTTGACACAAATAAAAGGTAAAATTCTCAGTGATGGTAAAAATGAAGATCAGATTCCAGAAATTTCATTACTGACCTATAATAAAAATGGTTGTTGTCAAGTTTTATCTATAGATAATGCGAAGAAATTAATAGATTATATCTGGGATAATATGTTTCTTTATAGTTAGTGCTAAAGTACTTATATCATCCTGTTTTTTGACTCCTATAAAACCTTAATACAGATTTTGATTCTTGGTTATTCTTTTTCATCCGCCAAGAAATTGATTTCTTGGCAGATAGTAAAAGCCATCTTTTAGATGACTGAAGAAAGCTGATTTATTATAGCTAATTAATCAGAGTTGATATTACTTACCTACCTAAGCCTCACTATTTTCATCCTTCTGACCAACTTTAGGAATATAATCAGGACGTTGAGTATTTTCCCAACCTGCAGGACGCTTAGAATTATACCAAGCAATTGAACCAATAGTTACAGCAGCCACAAATCCTAGTATTACAACTCCTATCGGAATCCATAGATTGATTTCTACCATATTAAATCTTCCTATTATATTTTTATTTGAGCATTATTAATATTATCTCATGCTCTAGAGAAGTTGAAAGAAAAATCTATCATTATTTCCAGACTGTAGGGCAAAAGCATCTTATTTGAAAGTTCTTATGTCAATTACCATAAACTTTGCTATAATTTTGAGTTTATATCTAAAAAAATTAATAAAAATTGTGAATTCAGAAAGTCTAAAATTATTTGAAACTGAATATAAGGCTGGCAAACAGGCTTTTGAAAGCGGTCAATATAGTAAATCATTACAACATTTAGAAACTGCCCTAGAAAATATCAATCCTAATTCTCCCTTAGGAGGAGAGACACAAATATGGCTAGTGACAGCATACCAAGCTATAGGCAAAGCTCAAGAAGCTACTGCTCTTTGTAAAAAACTTACTCGTCATTCTTATTTGCAAACACGCCAACAAGCAAAACGTATATTAGCTATTCTGGAAGCACCTGTGCTGAGAACCAGACCAGAATGGGTGACAAAAATTCCTGACTTGGGGGCAATATCTGAAAGTGATGCTAAAGATCTTAGGGGTAGTGGTCTAGTTTCTCAAGTTAAGTCGCCTTCACCAAAACCAAAAAGTCCTCAGTTAGAAATTGTTGATCCTAGCAAGGTTAATACAAAAGATAATCAGTTTGTTTGGGTGGCTTTAGTATTGATAATTCTTGCTTTGAGTGGGTTAGTTTGGTTAAGTTGATCTTTTGGAATTTCCGTGAAGTTGACAAATATTTAACAAGTGATGCAGTTACTACAGCTTCTGCTTTGCTGATGGGCTGAGCAGGCAAATTTAGACAAAGAGTTAGCTTGATAGAATTATCTGATTAATGTTTTGATAAAAATGGCCAGAAAAACATTGAATAACTAGAAAAATAGCAAAATTATCTATAAACAATGGAAAAAAAATTAAAACGCGATCGCGGACGAATTATCACAGCTTCTGGGCTGAAAAAATTAAATGAAGCTATTGAAGAATGGAAACAGCAATACAACCTCAGGGGTACTCTGGCAGAAATTGAAGCAGAGTCTGGAGTGGGTTCAGACACTATTAGTAAAATTAGACAAGGACGAGTAGGTGCAGACCTCAGCAAAATTCAACAACTTTTTGCTGCTTTTGGTCTGACATTGGATGAAGCTGACTACCGCTCTGGAAAACAAAGCTCATCTCAAACGGACTCAGAACCTCTAGCACAACTACTACCACTGTTAAATGATGAACAAATAGTGGCTCAAAATAGTTTCCAAATTTTCATCAGTTATAATAGTCAAGACCCAGATAAAGAATTGGCGCGACAGTTTGAAATAGCTCTCACTGCTGCTGGTCATCAGGTATTTATGGCAGGAGATGATATTCGTCTGGGAGAAAATTGGTTTCGTCGAATTAATGAAGAATTGAAACGTTGTGACTATTTGTTGTTATTTTTGCCTCCCCAGTCAGCCCAAAGTGAGTTGCTTACCTATCAAGTGCAACTTGCTAGAGAATTACAATTTTCCCGACCAGACCGTAAACCTGTAATTTTACCAATTCGGGTAGGTTTTTCTCTGGGTACAGCTCTCAACCATGACTTGCGTGGTTATCTCTATCGCATTCAACAACGGGAGTGGCGATCGCCGGAAGATACAATTATTATTCTTAAGGAAGTTTTGACTCTTCTAGCTGTTCCACCAAGTAATATTGCCTTGGAAGTAGAGGAGAAAACAGAAATTTCTCTGACTGAAGAAATTAGTAGTGTTAGTTCTGCTAACTCTCCACCTATGCCCTCTGCAGAACCAGAAATACCAGGAGGACAAATTGATGTAGCATCCACTTTTTATATCGAGCGTCCCCCCATAGAAGAACGTTGTTATCAAACTATCTTACAACCAAGCGGTTTGATTAGAATTAAAGCGCCCCGACAAATGGGAAAAACTTCTTTAATGGCTAAAATTTTACATTATGCTGCACTGCAAGGATATCGGACAGTAACTTTGAGTTTTCAGTTAGTAGATAAAGAAGTTTTTAGTCATCTCGAAAAGTTCTTAAAATGGTTTTGTGCTTATGTGGGACGGGAGTTAGGTCTGCCAAATCAATTAGATGATTATTGGGATGATATTTTTGGTAGTAAAGTTAATTGTAAGGACTATTTTGAGAAATATTTATTAGCACAAATAGATCATCCTTTAGTCTTAGGTTTAGATGAAATTGACCGAGTTTTTCAATATCCTGATATTGCGGAAGATTTTTTAGGATTATTACGGGCCTGGCATGAAGAATCAAAGCGACGTGCTATTTGGAAAAAGTTACGGTTATTAGTAGTACATTCTACAGAGGTTTATATTCCCATGAATATTAATCAATCTCCTTTTAACGTGGGATTACCTATAGATTTACCAGAATTTAATCCACAGCAAGTTAAGGATTTAGCATCCCGACATAATTTGAATTGGTCAGAGCAAGAAGTAGGAAAATTAATGTCAGTTATTGGTGGGCATCCCTATTTAGTTAGGGTAGCATTATATCACATTTCTAAACAGGATTTGTCTCTAGAAGATTTAGCGGAAAATGTAATGACTGAAACTGGTATTTATAGTGACCATTTGCGACGACATTTATGGAATTTAGGGGAATATCCAGAGTTAGTTACAGCAATGAGAAATATAGTTTCTGAGAATTATAGCAAAAATTTAACAGGGATGTTGGGTTTTAAATTAGATAGTTTGGGTTTAGTAAAATGGCAGAGCAATAAATATCATCCCAAGTGTGAGTTATATCGTCAATATTTTCAGGTTCATTTATAAGGTTAATCTTAAACTAGTCTGCACTATTCCCTGACTTTTAGCAGGGAATATTTTTTTCCAATCAGAACTTTGTACTTTCCAGTAGAACTATTTATCCCCCCTTATTTTAATTCAACTTTTCCATTAATTCTGTTTTTGGGTCAATAATTTTTTTACTCTTACCAAATTTAATAGCTAAACTTATCTTTTTTCCCTCACCAAAAATATTTGTCACCAACCCCATGCCAAAATTTTCGTGCATCACTGTATCCCCTACTTGCCAATTTTTTATTTGATTACTTACTGATTTTTTGGCAATAGTATTTTTTTTCTTTTTGCTTTGATATTTTGACCGATAAATTACTTTTTTCATAGCATTAGTATTAACTAAATCTTCAGGTAATTCTCCTAAAAATTGAGATGGAACTGTAGTATCTCGTACTCCCCAAACTTGTCGTCTATTAGCTGCATAAGAAAGAAATAATTGTTCTTGGGCTCTGGTGATACCTACATAACAAAGTCGCCTTTCTTCTTCCAAAGATAAAGGGTCATCTATACTTCGGAAATGTGGTAATAAACCTTGTTCTAAACCAACCATAAATACCACAGGAAATTCCAAACCTTTAGCGGAATGTAAAGTCATTAATGATACGGCTTTCTGCCCATCTTGGATATTATCTAGATCAGAAGCCAAAGAAGCATTTGCCAAAAAACTTTCTAAATTTGTATCTTCATTATCGTCTTGAAACTGAGCTACAGCACTACATAATTCTCCTAAATTGGCCAGTCGATTATCTGCATCTTCCGTACCCTGTTTTTTTAAATCTTCAATATAACCAGAATCTTCCAAAATTCCCTCAACAATTTCCAGAGCACTCAAATTTTGTACCTGATCTTGCCAATGTTGAATTATCTCAGCAAATTTATTTACGGCTTTTGATGAACGACCTGCTAAAACATTAACAGAAGTTGGTTCATTAATAATTTCCCACAAAGGTATTCCCATCTCTGAACTAGTATTTAATAAACTATCAATAGTTGTCTTGCCAATTCCTCTTCTTGGAGTATTAATAATTCTGAGTAAACTAATAGTATCAGCAGGATTTGCAATTAATCGCAAATAAGCTAAAGCATCCTTAATTTCTTTCCTGTCATAAAATTTTAATCCCCCAATTATCACATATTTAATATTGTAATTAATCAACTTTTCTTCAAGGGGTCGTGACTGATGATTAGTTCGATAAAGTACAGCAAAACTACCTAAATTTAATTCTGAGTATTTGTTTGTAATTTCCTCAATTTTGCTACAAATAAATTCTGCTTCTTCTAACTCGTTTTCAGCTTTATAACAATAAATTTCTTCCCCTAAACCTCTGGTTGGCTTAAGAATTTTATCAATGCGTTGAGTATTATTTTCAATTAACTTATTTGCTATTTCTAGAATATTTTCTCGTGAGCGATAATTTTCTTCCAACTTAATCATTGTCCGGGTATTTTCATCAGATAAACCATCACCAAAATCATTCTGAAAATCCAGTAAAATTGTATAATCTGCCATGCGGAAAGAGTAAATAGATTGATCTACGTCTCCTACTACAAAAACAGAACGATTTTTCCAGTTATTAAAATATCTAGGGTCTTCAGCATTAGTGACTAAGAATCTGATAAAGTTATATTGAGTTCGATTAGTATCTTGATATTCATCGACTAAAATGTGATTAAAATGTTGATGCCAATAAGCTAATACTTGTTCATTTTGCCGAAATAATTCTACAGGTATTCTGATTAGATCGTCAAAATCAAGAGCATTATTCCCAGCTAAATTATCTTGATAAATTTCATAGACTTCAGCAATTACCCTTCCCCGATAATCTGGTTCTGCTTTTTGATATTCTATGGGTGACATTCCTTTATTTTTAGCATTACCAATAGCATATCTCACAGAACGTGGGTCAAATTTTCTATCATCTAAATTTAGATTTTTAGTAACAATTTTCTTAATTAAACTTTGAGCATCACTTTCATCAAATATAGAAAAATTTTTGTCCCAACGACGTTTTTTTTCATCCTGATATTTGTTAATATCAAATCGTAAAATACGAGCGCAAAGACTATGAAAGGTTCCCATCCATAAATGCTTTGTGATATTTTTGTAGATATGTGAGTGCAGCCTTGTTTGTTCTTCTGGTGTTAAAGCTGAAAATGCTTTACCATATTTTGCTTCTGCCTGTTGTTGAGCAAATAGTCTCTCGATGCGGTTTTTCATTTCTCGCGCAGCTTTATTTGTAAATGTTACCGCTAGAATATTTTCTGGATGTACATGATGATGATCTATTAGATGCGCCACACGATAAGTCAACGCTCTTGTTTTGCCAGAACCAGCTCCTGCTACGACCAACATCGGTCCACAAAAATGTTGTACTGCTTGGCTTTGGGATAAATTTAGCTGACTCAGAAAGTTACTAGTTTGCATAGTTTGGATATTATTATTAGGTGTTAAGTTTTAGGTTTTAGGTGGCAGGTGTTAGGTGGCAGGTGTTAGGTGTTAGGTTTTAGGTTTTAGGTGGCAGGTGTTAGGTGGCAGGTGTTAGGTTTTAGGTTTTGTGCATTTAAACCACTTATTCTTGTATACCTCAGTTTAGAGAAAAAAAACTTCTAAATTCTAAATTATCAGACTTGGCCACGGATATAAAGATAAGAGAATTTTATCTCCATCTCCTTATGTCCCATTTTGAGATGGCTTGGGGGTGTTGATGGCCTTCCCAGTAGTGGCTCTCAAGATATTTCTCCTCGCAATAACAATATACAATTAAACAGGCGATCGCTCCTATACAGCGCTTTTCAAATTAATGAACTACATCACTATAACGTTGTAGGGATGTAGCATACAAGGTTCCTACTGTGGTTGACCGACATGAAAACTGTTTAACAACAAAAACTATGAAATAAGTAGATAGACCCAACCACTCCAACAATTAAATTAGGGGATGGCCAGACAAAGATTATGGCATCCAAGGATGATTTTTTGGGGTGAGTTTGGCGATCGCTCTCATACAGCGTTTTCAAATTAATGAACTACATCACCATAACCTTGTAGGGAGGTTGGATACAACGTTCCTGCTGTGGTTGACCGACATGAAAACTGCTGTAAGCACATTGATAATTGTTTGAAAGGTTTTTCATCCGCCAAGAAATAAATTTATTGGCTTACAGTAAAAGTCATCTAAAGATGACTAAATGTTAAAAAAATCCCGTCTCTTCTCTTGAGTCATCTGTCAAGATGACTTCAGCTATTAGCCAAGGATTTTAATCCTTGGCGATATCACTTGTTTTCTGGTTGTTAATCTTTAAACCTAAAACCTAACACCTGCCACCTAAAACCTAACACCTGCCACCTAAAACCTAACACCTGCCACCTAAAACCTAACACCTGCCACCTAAAACCTAACACCTAAAACCTAACACCTAACACCTAAC
>JAKQYG010000099.1 GCA_023356515.1 Trichodesmium sp. MAG_R04
ATTATTTCAGCTTGAGTGTTCCATTTAGTGGCAAAAGCTAAGGCAGTAATGATTAATTTTGGTATTAATATTCTGTGATGTCCATGTACAGTAAAAAAGTCAAAAAATGTGGCGTTTCCTTCAGCAACTCGCTCAAAAATAGGAGTTAATCTCCATTGATCCCAGTAGGGAACATTGACACTAAAATTCCCCAGAAACCACAGTAGTAATAAGGCTGGGAAAATATAAAGGATGAGTAATAGTATTCTGGTTCGGGAAAAGACTGTTAACATTATTGGCAAGTGGAGATCAGCAATAATATTATAGGTGTAGGTTGGCTTGAAGAATCTGCATAATGTCCAACCATGTCTACTCTTTAATTGAACCTGCACAACCAGATGATTAGCTCAAAACAATACACTTTTTAAATTGGCATACTGTTATATGCTGTAGTCGAATGTTAGATCGTACTGAATATGAAGGGGTGATAGGTAAGATTAAAAGACTTATATGACAAGGTGTGTAGCTTTCAGAGATCTCAATAAATATTGCCGAAAAATTGGGTTTAAAGCCTCGCCCATAAGCGGGCGACTTTTTAGTTGATTTTTTTCACAGGTTATGTCCTTGTTGCTTTTTATAGTCATTACAATTAAGTTCCGTACAGTCTAACAATGTCATCCAGTGTTGTTTCTGGTATGCTGTAAGCCATAATCCAAAAAGTTAATTCTTCCCCCTATTCTACTGCTGGTTCTTATTTGTAACTACTATAGTTCACAAGAAATATATTAGTCGCGGGTGGGCTTACCGAGACATAAAATGGACAGGTCGGCCAGCATAAGACTACTGCCAAAGTAGCAGCAGCCCGTAAGATGTCAACCCGCCGAGGGGCTACAGCTCGGTAGGAAACCCAGTGCCTTTAGGCCGGGGAGGATGTCAATTAGAAGTTTTAACTGGCCAGTAAATCTATGAAAACTAGTCATCGAAAAGATGACTTCAGCTATTAGCCAAGGATTGAAATCCTTTGCATTTTGGCTATCAAAAAAAGTATGCCATATTACCAGATAAACCAAAACGAATTCTAAATTCTAATTAACATTAGTCAAACTCTTAAATTTACTAGTAAATCTACTAAAGAATAACTCTAAAACTGTCCGTTTACCCACATTAATATTTGAGTTAATTGCCATACCATTCTGCAAACCAATCTCCAAATCATTCTCATCATCCAGAACAAATGTTTGCCGTTCTAAATCAATTGTAGTTTCAAAAGAAAAAAAAGGTCTTCCTGCTTGTTGGTCTGGTGGAATAGCATCGTCACTAATATAAATAACCTCTCCAGTTGCTGTACCAAACTCATTTGCCGGTAAAGCTTGAACTTGCACTTCTACAGGCAAACATTCCAGATCACTTAAACCTAATTTTTCTCGATTTTCTTTCAGCTCCGGACAGACACATTTTTTACCCGCTTCGCATGCAATAACTTCCCGTCCAGCTAACTCTTGGTCATGATAAGGTTCTAATTTTTTCCGTTTATCATTTAATGCTTTTAACACCAAAGCAACATCTTTATTCTGAATATAAACCATTGCTTTCAACCCTTCATCATCATCCAATACTGTCAGCAAAGGTTGAGTTTGTTGCGCCTCATAAGAAGCATCCTCACATCTTTTTGGTTGAATATCCCCTGGCTTCAAAACATCATTAATAACATATTGACAAATAGGGTCTGTCTTTATATCTAGAGAAGATTCTTCTTTCGTTGTAGGTTGTAAATCAAAAATAACCCCAGAAACTGGTGATTTTAACACTTGATTATCACGAGCTTCTTCCAACTTTTCTATCTGAGCATTAACTTCAGTCAGTCGCTTGTTATTTTCTAGTTGTAACCGAGTAAATTGAGAATCTATTCTAGCAATTTCTCTACCTTCATTTTGAGCAATTGTGCTATAAAGTTGCCTGGCCCAAGCATCTCTTGTATTTTTTAATTGTTCTTTAGTTCTATTAATAGATACATTTAAACGTTGTTGTTCTAGCCTAGCACGTTGGACTTCTGCTTGACGCGCCTTGACTTCTCCTTCTCGGGCATTAATATCAGCTTTCCTAGAATTAATTTCACCCTCGCGAGTATTAATTTCTCCTTCGAAAGTATTAATGTCTGCTCTGCGAGAATTTACTTCTCCTTCTCTAGCATTAATATCTGCTAACCGAGCATTAATTTCTCCCAATCTAGTATTTATTTCTCCTGCCTTTGACTGTATCTGATCTTGTTGTCTTAATATCTCACTTTCCCCACGAAATACTTCTTGTTCTTGACGTTTTTTTTGCAGTTCAGCGATCGCTCCTTCTTCTACCAAAGGAGATATTTGTTCTAGAATTCCTTGGTTGGAATCTAATACTTTTCCTGATTTATCTAATTGCCCCTTTGCTAGCTCTAATTGTTCTTGAGAATACTTTAATTGTCCCTGAGTATTCTTTAGTTGTTCCCTAGTAAATTGCAGTTGTTTTTCTGTATTATTTAATTGTTCATAAGCATAAGTTAGCTTTTGCTTAGTGTTATTTAATTGTTGTTTAGCAAATTGTAATTGTTGTCTAGCATATTGCAATTGATCTTGAGCTACTCTTAATTGTTCTGTTGCTGCTTCTTCCTGTTTTTCTGCTTGTTGAAGTTGTTTTTGTAATTCTCTGACTTGTAATTGTACAGCATCTACACGAGAATTATATTCAGCCTTGTAATTAATATATAATCCTTGTAAACTTGGGTCAATTTTTATAAAACTACCTCTGTTTAAATAAAGTTCGTCAATTAAAGCACGGTAGGTTTGATTTTCTGATAATCTAGTTTGTCTTTCTTGGGCAAGCTTTTGTAAATCTACAGGTAAATTTGTGGGAACTTTACCATTTAATACTTCCTTGTAAAATTGGTTTTCTCTTTTAAGGGTTTCTCTTAACTTAATTGCCGAACCTAAATCTGCACTGGGGGCAGTAGGACTAAAAGTTAATAATGGTTGGTTTTTTTCTACGCGATCGCCACTTTCTACATGCAGTCTAACTACATTTCCGCTAGTAGGGGCTTGAACATCTATAGAACCATCTTTAAGTTCTAATTGACCTGTTGCAGGTACAGCTTGGTCTATCTCAGCAAAGTAAGCCCAGATGATAGCTGAACTAGTCATAATCATAATCATCCAAAGAAATAGCCGAGATAATATGGCTGGTTTCTCTAAAATTACTGGTTGTTCGTTTAATGATATTGATTTATCTTGCATTTTTTTCTTTTTGAATAGATAAAGAAGAAGGAGGAAGGGATCACGAAGGCAGGAGCAGGAAAAGTGTTTTAGGAAAGAGTCAAAGATTAGTGATCATTTCCATTATCAGTAGTTTCTTTTACTCTTCCTAATTTCTAATAATTTAGGAATTGTACTTAAATTTTCTCCCTTTTTCCCTCTTTCTTTTTCCTTCCTTCTTTTTCATTCTCAGAGAATTATTGTTGAGATTCTTGTTGTTGATAGAGACAGAAATAACGCCCTTTTGCTGCCATTAACTGATCATGGGTTCCTTGCTCTACCACCGAACCTTGATCCATCATTATGATAGTATTAGCATTTTTTACTGTTGTTAAACGGTGAGTAATAAAGAATAATGTTGTATTAGTAAAAGCCTCAGCTAAATTCTCTCCAACCTGACGTTCAGAACTGTAATCTAAAGCACTAGTTGCTTCATCTAATATCAACAATCTGGGATTTTGCAGAACTGTCCGAGCAATTGCAATTCTTTGCCTCTGACCCCCTGATAAAGAAGCTCCTCTTTCTCCCACCATCGTATTATAACCACTAGGCAAATTCATAATAAAATCATGAGCCACCGCGATCTTAGCAGCCCGAATAATTTCATCAGTTGTTGCATCTGGATTTGTCAAAGCAATATTATCTTGAACAGTACCATTAAAAAGAAGAGTATCCTGTAAAACTACTCCAATTTGACGGCGTAAAGAGTATAGTTCTACTTTATGAATATCATATCCATCAATGAAAATTCGACCAGAAAGTGGAGAATATAAGCGTTGCAATAATTTCATTAATGTACTTTTTCCGGAACCGCTCAACCCCACAATACCTACAAAATAACCAGAAGGAAATTCCAAATTTATATTTGCTAATTGTAGAGGCCCACTTTGAGTAAATCGGAAGGAAAGTTCCTCAAATTTGACACTGCCATTCATTGGTGGCATATCAATATTATTTCTGTCTTCTTCATCTACTTCCGCTTCAGTATCTAAAACATCTCTTAATCGTTCAATTGACATTCCCACTTCTTGGAAACTTTGCCAAACACTCACAAAGCGGAGCAACGAACCTGTAACATTACCGGCAATAATTCGGAAGGCAATTAATCCCCCCACAGATAACTGACCATCAATCACTAAATAAGCACCAACCCATAAAAGTGCTAATCCTGAAAGTTTATTTAAAAATGTACTAATAGAGCTAGAAGTAGTTTGAGTCAGAACAGTATTAAAACTAGCAGTCATAAACTTAGCATAACGAGCTGACCATTCCCAACGAGACTTTAGTTCTAAATTTTGTGCCTTAACAGTTTGCACACCATTTAGCACCTCTACTAAGTATGACTGAGAGTCGGCATAGCGTTCTGCTTTTTTCCGTAGTAGCCTTCTGACAATGGGAGAATTAATTAAAATAATTCCAGCAAAGAAAGGTACCCCAGCCAAAGCAACCGCCGTCATTAACGGATTGAGAGCCAGCATCACAGCAATATAAATTACTGAGAAGACTGCATCCAAAACCACTGTTAAGGCTGTGCCTGTCAGAAAATTCCTAATATTAGCTAATTCTCCGATCCTACCTACCAAATCACCTACCCGGCGATTATCAAAATAGCTGAGTGGCAGACGAAGTAGGTGGTCAATTACTTCTGAGCTAAGTTTGACATCTATACGGTTAGTAGTATCTACAAATAAGAAAGTCCGCAGACCTCCCAACACAGCCTCAAATAAAGCCACTAATAACATCAAGATCCCCAGAACATCCAAAGCCTCAATATTACGTTGCCCCATAACTTTATCGATGATAATCATCGTCATTAGGGGGTTAACCAAGCCAAATATCTGTACGAAAAACGAGGAAATTAACACCTCGATAAATACTGTGCGATGTTCCATTAAAGAAGGAACAAACCACCAAAAACTAAACTGTTCCTTCTGTTCAGTTTTTGGTGCTTGTAGTAGCAGAACTTGTCCTGACTCTCCCCAAATCTCCTGGAACTCACCTGGTTTGAGACGACTTAATCCTGATTCTGGACTTCCAACGACAATTTCTTGTTCTGTAATACTGTAGAGTACAGCAAAACTATTTTGCCATTCAACTAGAGCTGGTGCTTTGAGGCGAGGTACTGCTGCTGCCGACACTTGCGCCAGTTGACCTGTTAATCCCATCATCTGAGCGATCGCTCCACAAGCTTGTAGAGATATTCTACCGGCTGTACGGATCTGATTATCTAATACTCGACGAATTACGTCTCGGCGCAACTTGAGACCAAGATGTTTGGCTAGCATCTGAAAGCAAGCTAAGGAAGCTGCTATTTCTCCTTTAGCTCGGAAAATTGGGTATTTTTTTGACGGGGTATCTTGAAAAAAAGTAGGTTCTGGTGGGAGTGCTGGTGCTTGGGGGACCATAGACAAATCCAAGGGCACCAGTTGACTAGTTTCCTCCCCATTTTCTATTGTTTGTTCCTCATTTT
This sequence comes from Trichodesmium sp. MAG_R04, assembly GCA_023356515.1. GTDB lineage: Bacteria > Cyanobacteriota > Cyanobacteriia > Cyanobacteriales > Microcoleaceae > Trichodesmium. The sequence continues at coordinate 5,734 of JAKQYG010000099.1, forward strand.
GTTGTTCAAGAAATCCGAGAATTCTTGCACCTCTTGGTCCTTCTATTTTTATGGACCTACTTGAGCCATCAAAAATTACTTGACTACCTGAAGGAAAATCTCCTACTACCCCACTACTGACTAGCCAGATTTTTTCTGGGTTTAGCATAGATGCTAGTTCTTTGGTTTTTTTGTCTCCTTTGGGTAGGTTTACTACTACAGTATTTTGGACGACACTTTTAGCGAGTTCTTTGAAGTCACTATTAACTTCAGCTCTTCTAGCAAATTTTTGGCTTAGTAGTTCAAATACTTCAGTTATTGCTGGACGTTCGAGAAAGACTTTTCCAAATTCTGTTTCTGCTTCTAGTATTGCTAAAAAATCTGCTGCTGGTAAAGTAATAGCGATTAAATCTGTTGAAGCGAGTACTGTTTCACAAGGCATTCCCCGTAGCAACCCTGCCCAACCTAAGATTTCTCCTGGTCCTGCTAATTGTAGACTTATGTGACGTTGTGATCGCTGCTCATAACCTAATACTCGTGCCTGGCCCTGATAGATAATTGCTATCTGGTTTGGCATTTTTTCCCTATCAAATAGTGGTTGGCCAGCATGGTAACCTAAAAGTTGGCACTTTCCCACTAATTGAGTTTTCAAAGCATTTTCTGAAAGTTTGTTAAATGGTGGCTTATTTGCCAGAAATTCTTGTACTTGTGCTCTTGATATTGTCGAAGGAGTAGCCATTTAGTTTATGTTATTTCACTCTAGTTGGGAGATAACTGTTAATTGTCCCTAAATTTTAGATAATTGGGTATTGATGTGATTCACCGGGAAATTCTATCTGCTGCCCTTTCAGGGAAACTTTTGCTAAGATTTCTGTAGCATGGAATTATAATACATTCTTTAAGTCAGTTGTGGGGGCAGGCCTCCTGCAAAAGAGATGTCTCTAAAAGAGGATATCCATTTTTCATTTTCCCCAGGGAAAGCTAGACAAAAACTCTAGAGAGACTCGGAGAAGGGCATAACCCTCACTTATAAACTCCCAAGATGAAGAACTCAACAGTTGAGTCCGGAAGCTCTGGGTTACGCAAAACATCAAGCCACCGAAGAGCTATAGCTTAGTTGAAATCTTCACACCTAACACCGGCAAAGATTTCAACCCTAAACTTTTACATCTGATACATCTGAACCTAATGGCTTCAGGGGTCCAATTTTTCCTATTTGTTCTCGTATCCAATTTTCTAATAATTCGTCCATTAGACGTCGGCGCATTGATTCATCAAGCTGTGCTGGGATAAATTTTTCTAACCTAATAATTACTGTCCATTCTGTTAGTGGACGTGGCGACCAGATTTGCCCTGGTTGACTTACTGATAAGATTTTGCCTATAGAAGGATGTGGTTGATTTAAGGGAACAGGGCCTAACAAGCCTCCTGTTCGCCCTTCTGGACCTTCTGAATATTCACGAGCAACTTCGGCAAAAGTTTGCTCTCCTTCTGTTATCCGAAAGTATAGTTCATGAGCTAAACCAGGGTTTTTTGTCCGAATTAGAGAATATACTACTTGGTCTAAGCTGCTCTTACGAGTAAGAAAATATCTTTCTACTCGGTTTTTCCAAGTTTGTTGTTTGAATTTTTCTAGTAATATTGGCCTAATTGCCATTTTTTCTAGTTGTTCTTGGTTTATATTTTGGCTCTTGAGCCATGCTTGCTTTGTTTCGGGGTTATTTAATTGGTATTGGGCTTCAAATTTTTCTAGGGCCGTCTTTGTTTCCTCTTCCGTACAAGTCAAGTTAGCTATCGCCTGGTCGATTATTACCCCTCGCAAAAAATGAGGCATTAACTGATAACGTTGTAAGAGCGATGGAATATCTTGGGCTTGCAATAATTTATCACCGATTTGAAATAATCCTGTCATTTTTCATATCTCCAACTGACTTACACTATTCCTTTTAATTTAGTCCTCTCTAAAAGGTAGTCCCTAATAATTTATTAATTCACTTTTTTATGGTTTTGCTTTTATTTCTTAATAAAATAAAATCAATAATCGTTTTTGCCTCTGCTGGTTATAAAGGCTCCCACATCAGTACCTACTACTGTAAAAAAACTACACAATTCCGGTAAAGTATGGGTACCAACAACTTTCCTCCAGATAAGCGTGTCTGGACTATGGAAATATTGACGATCAACTTCGCCAAAAGTTTGCTATCCTTCTGGATATCTGAAAGTATAGTTCATAAGCTAAATCCGGACAATTCATCGGAACTAGAAAATATTCTTCTGATTCTTTTAAGCTGCTATTAGGATAGATAAAATATCTTTCTAATCTATTTCTCAAGGTTTGTTGTTTAAATTTTTCTAGTAACATTAGCCTAATTATTATTTCTTCTAGTTTTTCTAGGGTCATGTTCTGACTTTTCAGCAACCCTTGTTTAGTTTCAGGTTGATTTAATTAGTATTGGGTCTCTGATTTTTCATGCATCCCTTGTTTTTCTTCTTCTGTTAGTTATCATTGGGACATTTTCTGGCTTTTCAGCCATGGTTATTTAATTAGTATTGGGTCTCTAATTTTTCACTAGCCATAGTTTTTTCTTCTTCTTCTTTACAAGCCAAGTTAGCGATCGCCAACTCAATTATTATTCCTCGTAAAAATGAGGTATTAACTGATAAAGTTGTAATAATGATGGAATATCTTAGGCAGGCCAGAATTTATCACCGATTTGAAATAATCCTGTGATTTTTTTTATATCTCCAACTGATTTGCACTGTCCCTTTTAATCTAGTCTTCCATTAAAAGTAGTGACAAATAATTTTAGCAATTCATTTTTTTGACCCCTTTATGTTTATATCTTAGAAAGTAGATAATTTATATCTCTAAACTGACCTATTGCATTTTTGAACTGTTCCCCTATGAGTAGGAGGTAACTCCCTAGTTATCAAGCTCTCGATCAATATAAGTAAATATATATCTTTAAACTATGACCATAGCTTTAGTATGATCAATAATTATTTTTTGCCTGTGATCTTTATCAATATGCTCATTCAGCATATACTATTGTAATATCATAACATCGTCATAACTACTAAATTTTGCATCATAAATTTTCGGATTTGTGGAAATCAGCCAGTTTTAACGACTAGATGGAAATGACTCAAGGGCTTTTAACTCCTAGTCAAGTATATATCCCTAGAGGTTTGCACATTAGAGGGAAAATTACTATGTATCAATCCCAAATCTTAATGTTTGTGTTTATTAGAGATAGTTCAATAATTTCTCACACTCTTAATCGTGTCCTCCTCACTCCTAACTCCTTCTCCTCTGTTGATGATTAATTATCTTTTTTAAGAGTCCTCCCATTTGCTTTGCATAACCATGACCATCTAAAAATTGAGGATTAGAGAGTGTCTTTTGTTTAACTTTCTCCCCATAATACAAGTATAGCACTCGAAGCAAAGGTTAGGACATTACTAAATGCTGAAATTCAGTCAGGGATTACTTCTGACTTCTTACTTACCCGTAGTGCTATACTTCGACTGCTATATAATTTTGTGTCGGTTGCTAATGATATACTCAAGTTGATATTTTTTTTCTCTGTGTAAGTAATTAATTCCTGCAATTCTAGTTTGGTTCGCCAATTTTATTAAGAGGATATTTCATTAAATTGAACTCTAATAATAAATCTCTTCCTAATTGAATAGTTTTCAGATTAGACCAATCTTTATGTAAATTTTGGGTACCAATATAAGCAGCTAAACAGGCATAATTATTTTCTACTCCTGGTTCTAAAATTACGCGACGGGGAGAGAAAGCTAAGGCTACTTTTAGATCTGTTTGTGCTAGTTTTACAAGTTATTCAATACAGTTTGCTTCAAGTCAGTCATCCTGAAATAGAAATTTAATATATTTACCTTTGACTAAAGAAATACAAAAGAAAAAGGAAAAATGCGAATATTATTTACAATTCCTCATTTTTTTAACCCTGAAGGTAGCGGAAAACATGGTTCTTTACGCAAAGACCCACAAACGCGCAGAATAGCTCTTACTACCTGTTTAACTGCATTGAAAGCCTTATACGGTAAATATCAGTATATGATTGATATTAGTAGAATCCAAGCTATTCCTGCTAATCAAAATAATGGAAATGATGTGGATATTATTGTTTGCACAACTCAAAGTTTTCATCTATTATCTCAGATTCCTTTGGCCTCAGATTTTCTGATGCACCACAACACTAATGTGGAACCCATGTTATTAGGATTTGAATGTCAAGCTGTACTTAAATCATGTCTAGGAAAGTATGATTATTATTGTTATTTAGAAGATGATTTAGTTCTACACGACCCTTGGTTTTTTGTAAAATTAAAATGGTTTAATCACCATACAGGAAATGGTAATTTACTTCAGCCTAATCGTTATGAAATTTCACCTTTGGGGACTTTGCAAAAAGCTTATATAGATGGAAATTTAAATCCAAAAATAACAGCTAAATTTCAAAATATCCGAGAGCAACCTCAACTAAAGGGCAAAATTATGGAAAAGTTGATTACTTTTCACAAAACTTATAATCCCCATTCAGGTTGTTATTTTTTGAATGCTGAACAAATGGCGGAATGGGCTAGTAAACCTTATTTTTTGGATAGAGATACCAGTTTTATTGGTCCGTTAGAAAGTGCTGCGACTTTGGGAATTATGCGGAGTTTTAGGGTCTATAAACCTGCTGCTGCTGACGCAAGTTTCTTGGAAATTCAACATTTTGGTACTACGTTCCTGAGTTTAATTGGTAACCAAATATCACTCTTGGAAAGACAAGTTCAAGATAAAGAAAAAACTAAGACTGAAGCTAAAAATTAAGTCAAGGAAGAGACAAAAAAGAAACTATAGTCATTACAATTAAGTTCCGTACAGTCTAACAATGTCATCCAGTGTTGTTTCTGGTATGCTGTAAGCCATAATCCAAAAAGTTAATTCTTCCCCCTATTCTACTGCTGGTTCTT